>CALUUV010000007.1 GCA_944324055.1 Candidatus Gastranaerophilales bacterium
TAATGTTTATTGTTTTTTGTAAACCTTTTTTGTTTTTCTTTGAAATAATAATTTCTTCAAGAGAAAAAACTTTGTCTGTATTATACTTCAAATCCTCTATTTTGTAAAGTTCTGAATTAACCGGAGTAACTTTATATTCAGCCCAATAAACTGTTGTATCTATTGAATTATAAGGAGGCTGTAGTTTAACAATCGAAACTACTTTAGCTAATTCAGGCAAAACCTTTGTTAATTTAGCCTTAAAATCTTCAATAGAAACATCTTCTAATAAATCGACATCAACAAATTCACACTGACTTTCTATAAATAAAGGTAATGCAACACCCATTGAAACTTTCATTGTAGGATTAAATCCGTGTGAATATGCAATTTTTAAACCTGTTCTTGAAAGTGCCTTCAAGAAAGTGTTTTGCCAATCCAAGTGAGAAAAATATTTTAAAATACCAGTTTTAGTTACTTTTATACGGTATTTATAAATAACCTCGTTTTGATGTGATGTATCAAAAGCAGGATCAACGTGAACTTTGGGTTGAATTGCAAGTGCTTTTGCTGAAGGCTTATATGGTGGAGCTAAGATTTTTCTTGTCTTCAAATTAGGACAAACCCCACAATTTACACACTTTTGCTCACAAGTTGGTTGAATCACAAATTCACAACCTTGAGAAAATGCTGCTTTATATTCATTTATAAACCAAGTTTTATCAACGCCAATATTTATAAAATCCCAAGGCAAAGGTTCAGTCAATGAGTATTCTCGTTCTGCTAGTTTGGCTAAATCAACACCACATTCTTCTGCAGTACTTTGCCAAACACGTTTGTCAAAATACTCACCCCATGCATCTAAATAACAACCTTTTTTATAAAGAGCTTCAACATAATCACATAAGGAATCATCACCACGAGTTAAAACTGCTTCAATTTGAGACACGAATTTTTCGTGATAATTGATTTTAACACCTTTTAGATGAGCAATCTTATCTTTCAAATATTTGATATGTTCTGTCACCTTATCAAGGTTCATTTGAGGTGTCCATTGGAAAGGTGTAAAAGGTTTTGGAACAAATATTGATAACGTACAAGTTAAATCAAACCCGTGCTTCAAACCTTTTTCTTTCTTTATAAGTTTTGCTCTATATTTAATTTTTGATAAAAGTTCAGCAAGCTCGTCCATATCCTCCAAAGTTTCAGTTGGAAGACCAGCAATAAAATAGAACTTAATTCTAGACCAACCATTTTCATATAAAGTTAAAGCAGCATTCAAGATTTGTTCTTCTGAAATATTTTTCTTAATGACATTTCTCAACCTTTGGCTTCCTGCTTCTGGAGCCAATGTCATAGTTGATTTTCTAACCGATTGAACAAGATTAGCTAATTCTAAATTAAATCCATCAATACGTTGACTTGGAAGAGATACAGAGATATTCTTTTCATTAAAATCAACTGATAATTCTTTAATTACTTCTTTAATATTCGAATAATCATTTGAAGACAATGACAATAATGAATATTCGTCATATCCTGTATTTTCAACAAGTTCTTTTGCTATCTCTACAATTTCTTCGCCTTTTCTCTCTCTTATAGGCAAAGTAACGTGACCTGGTTGGCAGAATCTACACATTCTTCCGCAACCACGCCTAATTTCAATAACTGCCCTATCCTGAACAGAACTTGAATATGGGATAGGATAAGATTTGGGAGCAGTTTCCACTGATAGTTGAGCTATTCTTTTATTAACTTTTGAATTATAACCTTTAGCCCAAACTCCTTCTATCTTTGAAATTTCTCTAATTCTATCTTGTCTTGATTTCCCTTTAGTATTTTTTAAAACATCAGCGATTTCTTTAATAACATCTTCTCCGTCACCAATAACAAAAAAATCAATAAAATCAGAAACCGGAAGTGGGTTAAAACAACAAGGTCCACCAGCAAATATTATTGGATCTTCATCATTTCTAAACTCGTTTCTATATGGAATTTGTGACATTTCAAGCATTTTTAATACAGTTGGATATGCCATTTCATACTGCAATGAAAAGCCAATAGCATCAAACTCTTTCAAAGGTTTCTTTGTTTCTAAACCATATAAATAACTTACCTCATAATCAGGTTCTGGCGCATAAACTCTATCTGCCATACACCCTTCATATTGGTTCAACAATTCATATAAAACACGAACACCTAAATTACTTATCCCAATCTCATACTTATCAGGAAATGCTAATGCAATTCTTACATCAGATTTTTCAAAATCCTTGTTATATGATAAAAATTCACCACCTACATACTGATATGGTTTTGTACATTTAAAAAGGTTTTCCCTTTGTTCTCTAAAAAAACAGTTCATTTATGCTAAATCTTCCGGAAAATACTTGTCTATTTCTATTATTGTTCCATTTAGAACATTGTCATCAAATGCTCTTAAAAACTTCAGTAAATCTTCATTTTTTATATCGTAGTTATACAAACAAACTTCATCTTCAACCTTACGCATAACTCTTACGATATAATGGCATTTTTTTGCATAAGCAGAAAGGCTTTGTTCATTAAACTTTTTGCCATTTTCATCACGTTTAATTTTTACATAATTATAACCAGCAAAAAATTTAATTTTTTCTTCTGTTTCAACAGGCAAATCATTGTTATGCCTATTAAAAATATTTATTACTTTCTTATTGATTTCATCTTCTGCCATAATTCAATTCCCTACTATAATATTAAACAATATAAAAATGACATGTTCAAGTCGTACGTTTGGAGTATTAATGCTTAATAATTATACAATATTTTTTAATTTTATATATAATAATTGTAAAAGTATAAATAACAGGAGAAATTAAAGTGTTACCATTAATAACAGAAGATCAATCATCTTTAGCTTTTTCAGAAATATTCCAAGACGTACATGCTTGGCGTAAGAAAATGATTCATTACCTTAAAGATGAAAATCCTGAAATAAATACAGCCATTTTAGAAGCTGCTAAAACAACAGATTTAGACCCTAAAGCTGTTGCTCTTGGAGCTTACATGACATATAAATTATTAGAACTTGCATCTGATGAAGATGCTGCTTTTCAAGTAGAAGACTAAATCAATCTTAAATTTCTTTGATGACAAATTGCTATTGCAATTGCATCAACCGTATCATCAAGTTTTGGTAAGGTATCAGTATTTAACGCTATTTTTACCATTGATTCAACTTCTTTTTTTGATGCCCTACCATACCCTGTTAATACTTGTTTAACTTCTATCGGGGTATATTCATATATAGGAATTCCATATTTTGCAAGAACTGCTAATATTACTCCTCTTGCTTCTGCTACAGGAATAATTGTTTTTTGGTTCTTAAAGAAATACAACTTTTCAATTGATGCACAATCTGGTTTATACATCTCAATAATAGTTGATAAATCATTATATATATCCAATAGCCTATTCTCGTCATTACAATCTTTACATGTCTGAATAGATCCAGATGCAACAACTTTTATATTCTCACTCTCTACTTCTAAAACCCCATAACCAACTATTGCCATTCCAGGGTCAATTCCTAATATCTTCATAAAATTATTATACCATTTACAAATTTATTTTGTGATATCATTTAATTAGACTAGGGGGAAAATTCAAATTAAGGATTATAAAATGAGCGATAAAAAAGTAATAGGTTTTCCAAGAGCAATGTCATATTTTACACACTATCCATTTTGGTATGGATTTTTTAATGCTCTAGGTATTGAAGTAGTACTATCTGATAAAACAACTAAAGAAACTGTTTCAAACGGAGCAGCACTTGTTGTAACTGAAACTTGCTTACCTATTAAAATATTTGTAGGACACGTTATAAATCTTCTCGACAAAGGTATCGACAAAATCTTTGTCCCTTCTATTCAATCTATTGCTCCTAAAATTTATAACTGTTCAAAAATCAGAGGACTTCCTGATTTAATTAGAAATATTATAAAAAGAGATTTTCAACTTATTGAACCAACACTTGATAAATCAGAAAAAGACCAAGGGTTATATAAACTACTTGCTGAAAGTGTTGAATGTTTTGGTATAACAGATTTTGATACTATTAGAAACGCATCAAAAGAAGGTTGGAAACTATACAACAATTTCCATGTTATGACAAGAAGCGGAATTCCATATAAACAAGCATTCAAAAATGCTCTAGAAGGAAACATCATACTAGATAACGATGAACAAGAATATTCAATATCAGTTGCAATAGCTGCACACGATTACAATATTTTTGACGAACACGCAAGTATGAAAATTTTTGATAAACTCAAAAAAATGGGCGTTAAAGTTTATTCATCAATAAATCTAACTGATGAAAAGAAAATGGAAGGTCTAAATACACTTGAGCAAAAAATGTATTGGGCAAACGAGCTTGAAATGAATGGTACAGCAGGCCACTATCTAAAAGATAATAAAATTGATGGACTAATTACAGTTAACTCATTTGGCTGCGGACCTGACTCACTTATGATTGAAAAAATATCAAGAAAAGCAAAAGAATTTGGAAAACCAATGCTTATTCTGACAATTGATGAGCATACAGGAGAAGCAGGTTTCATCACTCGTCTTGAAGCATTTGTTGATATGCTTTATAGAAAAAAACGTAAACAAATAATTAAACAAGCTAATCTTAAAGAAGAATTTAGCCCAAACACTAATATTTGTAAAAATATCTTATAAGCATAGCAAAATTTTTTACTATTAAGCATTAAAATAGTATGAAAATTTTTATGCCCATTTTTCAAAATAATACATATAAACAATCATCCCCAAGACGATATCCAAATCTTCAACCTTTAAAATATGATACAGTATCATTTGGAGCAATGAAAAAAAATCAATTCGAAGGAATTGATTATGGTTGTGTTGAAAAATATAAACCACCAATTGAAAAATTTAATGATAACCAAGACTTACAAAATTGGGCACTTTCAAACTTAAATAAAATTGTTGATAAAGATTTTAAAGGCCGCAGACTCGAAACAAGAACTCAAAGAAAAGAAATGCTTAAGGAATGGAGTAATTACATAATCAATGAGAATGATACTTATACCCCAGTAATATGCTATATGATTATGGCTGGAATAACCAAAGACCTTAAAGCTGACAACGATAAACTTCCTCCTGTTTTAAACAAAGGAATATTAGCAGATACTGTATTTGAGATAGATAAAAATCTAAAAGAAAATAAAAAATATTCATTTGATTTAAACAAAATGTATCAAAAAAAGATACAAGAATCATTTTTTGAGACAGATGAAACCAATAACAATATAACTCAGTGGGTAGTGATACCTTCAAAAAATCAGGACAGAGAAAACTTTCCTGAAAATATTAATAAACTAAAACAACTTTCTCATAAAAATTGGTGTACTAAATCCTTTAATGCAGAACCATACCTATCAGAAGGAGAATTCCATGTGTATCTAGAAAATGGAAAACCTAAAATTGGAATTCGATTTATAGGAGACAAGGTTGAAGAAATTCAAGGAGAAAAGAATAATGGGCAAATTCCTAATAAATACCTAGACATAACAAAAGAATATATTGCGACAAAATCACTGGAAACTAACGATAAGACTAAAAGGGAAATTAAAAAAGCAGAAGAACTTAGAGTTGAATTCAATAAAATACATCAGGAATTAGATAAAGCAATAGAATCTAATGATGTTGCAAAAATATTAAATCATTTTGGATATAATGCAACAGAAGATGAAAATCACAATGTGACAATATCTCACTACAACCAACCTTCACCAGATTATACATTCCAAGACCTCGGAATTAATGAAAATAATCTATTTAAAAAAATCACTAGAATTAAGGGAAACGCAAACTTTGGGAATTCAATACTAACAGATCTTGGAAAACTTGAAGTCATAGAAGGAAATGCAAACTTCAATCACTCACAAATTAAGAGAATGGATAATCTTAAAGAAGTAAAAGGTAATGCAACTTTCCAAAACTCGAAATTAACATCTTTATACAACTTAAAATCTATTTGCGGAATGGCAGACTTTGAAAAATCAAATCTAGAAGATTTGGGAGAATTAGAATTTATTGGAAGTTCTGCTTTCTTTGAAAATTCAAAAATTAAATCATTAAACAAATTAAAAGTTATAAATCAGCACTTATTCTTACCTAATTCAAACATCGAAGATTTAGGAGCTCTTGAATATATTGGTGGTAATGCAAACCTATATAACTCAAAAGTGAAAGATTTGAAAAACTTAAAATACATTGGTGGAAGCGCTTTAATTATGAATTCAAACCTTACACCTGAAGACTTTAAAAATATAACTGTTGGAAAAAATATTGTAACAAGCAATACTAAATAAATTGAGCATAAACAACTCTATCTAAACCAGCCATATCTTTTTCTATCATAATATTTTTAAAATTCGCCTCCTCTAATAATTCATAGACTGCGTTTCCTTGATTATAACCAATTTCAAATCCTATAAAACCATTTTTATTAAGATAATTCTTTGCATCTGGAATAATTCGTTTATAGAATTCTAAACCATCATAGTCTTCTGTAAATAAAGCTAATTTAGGTTCAAAAGTAACTTCTTTTTGCACCTCAGTATCTTTAGGAATATATGGTGGATTAGATACAATTACGTCAAATTTTTCACCATTTAAACCTTTAAACACATCAGATTTTAGAAATCTAATTTTTTTATCAACTTCTAACCTTTTAGCATTTTCTTGTGCTATTTCCAAAGCCCTATTTGATATATCAACAGAAGTAATATCACAATCAGATCTTTGGGCAATTGAGCAAGGAATACAACCAGAACCAGTTCCGATATCTAAAACTGATTTATAGCCATTACTTCTAATAGCGTCTAATACACGCAAAACTAAATGTTCAGTATCTCCTCTAGGAATTAAAACATTTTCGTTAACAATATATTTACTCCCCATAAAATCAGCAAACCCAATAATATACTGAATAGGAAGCTTAGTCCTTGCCCGAAGTTGAGCTTTTTCTTTAACTTGTTTAAGCTTTTCATAATCTAACTTTACACCTCTTATCACATCTAAAGCAGTATAGTTACAATAATGCTCTATCATCATTTTTACTTCTATTTTTGCCTCATTTGGTTCTATCCCGCTATTGACCAATATGGCAACAATCTCCTGAATGTTCATCTAATATTTTTCCTATTTCGTTTTTTAAATCTAACCTTGATAAACTCTCTACATCTAACTTTTCTATATTATATTTTTTACATAACCTATCATAATAGTAAAGTTGTTTCTTAGTCGGAGCCTCTTTTGACATCTTTACTTCTTGCAAAAACTTACGTTTCTGCTTCTCAAACTCTTTTTGTTTCTCAATTAACGGAGCCTGAGATTTTTTATAATCATAATATTTCTTGCACTCTTTTATAAATAACAAACTGTCACTTATAAAAGTTTCATCATCTATTAAATCCTTTAAAAATGGAAACCTTGATGAATTTATTTCTAAATAATATTTTTCATCATCAACAAACTTATCAAATATATCTTGAATATCCATATCAAGATTTTGTTTTACCAATGCTCTAATAAAGTTGCATAACGCACTTTTTTGAGTCTTATCCAAATCTAAATATATTCTTTTTTTTATCTCGTACATATCTACTTCAAAGAATCTTTGATTACATCTTTAATGCCAAATTTTCTTTGAGAATTACGAAATGCCGCAAGTCTAGAATATAAATCAGACTTTAATGGATTTGATTGATAAGCTTTCTCCGGTGTTTCCTGTACTTGTTCAACCTCAGGATTTACACCTTCAATTACTGTGAAGTTTTTAAATCTTTCTTTATTCATATTAGGGACCTCGTATATATACAAAGTATATATCTCAAAAAAAATTGCTTTTTTTATAACATTATATTAAGTATTGTAACGATAATTTTAATAAAGTCAAGGGCTATATACTGAAAATACTTAATATGACTGAGTTTTATAAATTATTTAACCATTTTATAAATATCATTTTTTGAAACATCAGTTAGTAAAGATAGAATTTTAGAAATATCTTTTGATGAGTAACCAGCATCTTTTAATATAGATATTTGTCTTTCAATATCTACATTATCATTGCTAGAAGTTTTATAAACCATACAAACGATCTCACCTTTTATACCATCTTTATAATGCTCAATTACGTTATCAATATCATCGACAATAGACTCTTCAAAAAGCTTTGACAATTCTCTTGATAAAGCTATATTTACATTTCCTTTTATTGATTTAATAGTTTCTAAAGTTTTTATTATCCTATTTGGAGATTCATAAAATACAATATTAGAATTAGAATACGAATTTAAAACATCCTTAATCTCATTTGCAGAACGAGGCATAAAACCAATAAATGTAAAGAATTCATCATCTCTTGGAGTCTGAGATAGAAAAGTTGTTACAGCACATGCTCCAGGAAGTGCCGTATAAGAAATTTTATTTTTAATTAGTTCTTTTAAAAGCCAACTTCCAGGATCACAAATCATTGGAGTACCTGCATCTGAAACAAGAGCAACCTTTTTACCCTCATTAAAAAGATTCATAAATAATTCTAATCGGCTTTTTTCATTATACTTATGATAAGAAATAAGCTTTGTATTTATTTCAAAATGGTTTAAGAGCTTTTGAGTAACTCTTGAATCCTCACAAGCTATTACATCAACAGACTTTAAAACTTCTATTGCACGAAAAGTCATGTCTTGTAGATTTCCAATAGGAGTTGGAACTATATAAAACTGATACTCTCTCATTAGTAATCCTGACGACCTTTTGAAGCTAAGTACTCTCTAATACTAGCTAATGCTGATTGAACAATTCTTGTAATTCTTGATGGAGATAACCCAACTTGTTTTGCAATATCTTTTGCTTGCATATTACGGTAAAAACGATATTCAACAACTGTACGTTCTTTTTGAGGTAAAGTTGCAATTGCTTGTTTAATCAATTTACTTAATTCTACAATTTCAGCTTTTTCATCAGGTAAAGCTGAAGGATCTTTAATAAAGTCAAATGGGGAATCATTATCAGTAGCAGAAGCAGCTAAACCATCAATTGAAAGAATTGTTTCATATACTGCCTCTTTTACCTTACCAGCTGATGTTCCTTCTTCTGCTTCTTCATCATTAGAAGTATCAGCTTTATGTTTCATTGAATACCATTTATAACGATGTCTAAGTTCATTTCTTATTGCCCATTTTACTGCAGTACCCATGTAGGCATCATTGTATTTTGCAAGCTGCTCTTCTGTTTTATTTTTAATCATAGCTTGCACTGCAATAATCCCGATACTAACAAGCTCCTCATACTCAATCATATGATTGGGTATTCTTCTTTGCTCTATCTTCGCAACCTTCTGGACTATACTAACATATTGTTTAAGTAAATTTTGATTCATTTTATATCGATATTTAATTATTACCTATTGTTTATGTTACCTTGATTTGATTTATTTTTCAAGTTGTAAACAAAAAGTAAAATTTCTGCTACAGCTTTAAATAATTCTGGAGGAATTTGTTGACCTATTTCAACCATTCTGAATACCGCTCTGGCTACTGGAGGATTATCAATTACAGGAACATTATTTTCTTCTGCAATTCTTATAATTTCTTTAGCAATTAATTCAGCACCCTTCATAACAACAGTTGGAGAAAGCATGGTTTCAGCATCATATTTTAATGCGCATGCCACATGGGTTGGGTTTCTAACAACAAAATCAGCCTCTGCAACAGAATCCATCGCACCTTGTTGTAACATTTGCATACGACGTTGACGTAATGCTGATTTTACATGCGGATCACCTTCTTGGTTTTTATATTCATCTTTAATTTCTTTAAAAGACATCTTTTGGTCTTTCATAAACTTCCAACGAGTAACCCCATAGTCTGCAGCAGCAATTATTAAGAATGCAATACAAGCTTTATAAATAAAGTCAACAATTAACTTCCCAAATTCGACCATAACTGCAAAGTTGTTATCAATTGAAGCCAACATTAAAATACTTTCTAAATGGTCAGAATAAACAACCCAACCAACAATTCCTAAAATTAAAACCTTTACAATATTTTTAAATAACTCGAACATTGTTTTCACAGAAAACAAATTTTTAAAGTATTTAGAAGGATTTAACTTATCAAGTTTTGGAATTAATGGAGCAATAGCAACCAAAGGGCCAACTTGCATGAAATCACCAATAATTGCAACAAAAGCAGCTACAATTAAAACAAGACCAATAATCGTTGCAGTTGGGATTATTGCAGTTGTAAAAATATAAGTATAACCTATTGAGGCTAAATGCTGATTGGGGATTTGTTCATACAACGTTCGGAATAATCCGTTTAACATGTTCCACATTAAAGGAGCCATCATGTTAATAAAAGAAAAAACAATCAAAAGCGACAACGCAGTTGATACGTCTTTTGACTTAACAACCTGTCCTTCTTTTCTTGCCCTCTCAAGTTTCTGAGGGGTGGCGTCATATTGCTTATCTTCATCACCCATGAGTTATTTTTCCGATAGTTAAATTTTATGAGAATATATTATCATAAAATAATAAGAGTTTCCATTAATGATAAAAACTCAGGAAGTGAAATATTAACCCATTGGAATTCATTGACTTTAATCTCATTTTTAGCTATTAATCCAGCGACATAAAGAGTCATTGCTAAACGATGGTCATGATAAACCTCTACTTCAGAGCCGCCATTGATTGTTTGTTTTCCACCGATTACAAAACCATCAGAAAGTTCATCAATATCAATTCCTATTTTTCTGAACTCTGTAACAACAGCAGTTATTCTATCAGCCTCTTTGTTTCTTAAATCTCCGGCATCAGTTATTCTTGTTTCACCATCAGCTTGAGTTGCTAAAAGAGCTATAACAGGAAGTTCATCTATCAATCTTGGGACATCAGCTCCTGAAACATTACAACCTTTTAAATCTGAATAGCGAACTCTGATATCTCCTACTTTTTCACCAGATACAATTCTTTCATCTAAGATTTCAAGATTACCACCCATTCTTTGAACAACATCAATTATTCCAGTTCTAGTTTCATTCAATCCTACATTTCTAATTATTATGTCAGAATCTGGAACAATTAAAGCCGCAACAATAAAGAATGCAGCAGAAGAAATATCACCTGCAACAACAATATCCTTTGCAATTAATTCAGATTTTTCAATACTTACCTTGTTTTTATCAACAGAAATATTTGCTCCCATATATTTAAGCATTAATTCTGAATGGTTTCTTGAAACATATGGTTCAATAACTGTTGTAACTCCATCTGCATTCATGCCAGCAAGTAAAATTGATGATTTTACTTGTGCCGATGCAATAGGTGAATTGTACTCAATAGCATGTAATTTACTACCCTGAATTTTTAAAGGCGCTCTTCCATCATTCGAATCGATTACAGCACCCATTTGAGATAATGGAGTGATAATTCTTTTCATTGGTCGTTTTGAAAGACTTTCATCTCCAACTAAAACAGAGTTAAAGTTTTGACCAGCTAATATACCTGACACAAGACGCATTGTTGTACCAGAATTTCCACAATCTAAATTGTTATTAGGAGGTGTTAACATTCCTGAAGAAGTAACAATTAAATTATGTTCATCTATAAATTCTATATCAACACCTAGATTCTTAAATAATCCAACAGTTGAACGACAATCAGAAGCATACAAGAAATTAGATATTCTTGATTTACCTTTAGCTAAAGAAGCAAACATTACTGAACGATGAGAGATTGATTTATCTGCTGGAATTGTAATCTCTCCCCTTAAACCTCTTTTTAATCCAGAAACTAATACATCCACTATTGAACCAACCTATCTGTTTCGTTAAATATAACCATATAAAAATCTGGGTGTGTTAAATTTGGGTTATCTTTCATAAACTTTTTAACATTAAATTTTTCTATATATTTATCAAGCTTTGCAACAACTTTAGGTCTATCTTGGTTAGCGATTTTTAATTTATCAATATACAATTCAGCCATTAATTGGACTTCTTCTTCAGTTAACATTGGTCTTCCACCAATTTTAACTTCATCAGCCTCAACTTGTTCTAACCACTTTTTCTCTTGTTTTTTTTGTTGCTGTTCCTTTTTTTGCCCATCAGAATCAGTAGAGGCTCCCATTTCGATTGCCTGCTGTTCTACTTGAGCTAAAAAGTTATTGATAAAACTAAACATAAATTCTCCAAGATTTATTATAAACCAATTATCTAAAAAAGTTAAGAATATTTAATAATCCGGCACAAATATTTTGTTTTTGATAAAATTATTACATGTGAGGTTGGGAGATAATGAAAGAGAGAATTGCGTTATTTACAATTTTAATAGGCTTAACAGCTTTTATTTATGTATTCCAATACCATGTAAATACATTATGGGGTTACGTTTTATTACTAACATTTATGAGCGTATATGGAATATATTCAACACTTGCAACAATACACAACAAACGTAAGCAAAGAAAATGCCCAATCAAAATAAACGAAGACTATAAACCATTTGTATCAATAATGGTTCCTGCACATAACGAAGAATCTGTTATTGCACATACTATTGATAATATTATGCAATTAAATTATCAAAACTTTGAAATCATAATAATTGATGATAGAAGTACAGATAATACTGCAAATGTAATTAAGAACTTAGAGTTAAAATATAAAGGACAAGTAAAAACACTTATAAGAGATAAAGATGCATTCCCTGGGAAATCAGCAGTATTAAATGACGCTCTTCCTCTCGCAAAAGGCGAAGCTGTTTTGGTTTTTGATGCAGACGCTACAATTGAGCCTGATTTTCTTAATAAAATGATTCCTTGCCTTGAACCAGAAGATGTTGGAGCTGTTCAAGCAAGAAAAGTTATAAGAAACGGGGCATATAATCTACTAACAAAATGTCAGTATAACGAATACGTTTTAGACACATACCTACAAGTAGGACGAGATGCTATTAAAGGTGCTGTTGAACTTAGAGGTAATGGTGAACTGATTAAACGTAAAGCCCTTGAAGATATCAATGGTTGGAATAATTATACAATTACAGATGACCTTGATATGTCAACAAGATTACACATCAAAGGATGGGACGTTAGATACTGTCCATCTGCTGAAGTTTATGAAGAAGGTATTATCTATCTTATTCCTTTATTCAGACAAAGAAGAAGATGGCTTGAAGGTACTATTAGAAGATATTTAGAATATTCAAGTGAAGCAATTAAATCTGCAACAATGTCATTAAGAGCAAAATTAGACATGATTGCATATATTACTCAATTTATTATGCCTTTATGGATGATTTTAGAAATTGTTATTAGAGCATTCAAAGCTCTAACTGGCAAAGGCGTAATCCAAAATGAGCTTGTATCATCTGTTATCATTGCAGTTATAACTGCTGTCGGTTTCTTTATGGCAATCAGATATAGTTTAAGAAGATATGATAATCAAAAAAGAATTGCAGCGCTTATTCAAGCAAGTTACACCGCAATATATATGTTAATTATTTGGTTCCCAATGGTATTATTTATTTGTGGTAAAATATTATTCTGCAAGAAGGATATGAATTGGGGTAAAACAACACACGGGTTAGTTATGGAAGAAGAAGCTAGCCATCAAAATATAAATAGTAAGGAAAAAGAATTACAAGAGGTATAAAATGAATTTAGAAGCAGTAAAAGAAAAAATTAGACAGGTTCCAGACTTCCCTAAAAAAGGTATTGTATTTTTAGATATTACAACAGGTATAAAAGATCCTGATACATTACAAAAAATGGTTGATTTCTTATACGACATATATAAAGATAGAAAAATTGACTATGTTGCAGGTATTGAATCTAGAGGCTTTATTTTTGGCATGCCTTTAGCATACAAATTAAATGCTGGTTTTATTCCAATTAGAAAACCAAACAAATTACCTGCTGAAACAATCAAAGAAAGCTATGACCTAGAATATGGTTCAGATTCAATAGAAATTCATGCTGATGCGATTGAAAAAGGTGCTAATGTTGTTATTATTGATGACTTGTTAGCAACAGGAGGAACTGCATGTGCGGCTTGTAATCTAATTAAAAAAGCTGGTGGTAATGTAGATTCTGCAGCATTCATTATTGAACTTACACCATTAAAAGGTGCTGAAAAAATTGAAAAAACTGGCGTTGAAGTTATCTCAATGCTTAAATATGATTTAGATTAATATTAGAAAGGGAGTTAAATTATAACTCCCTTTTTAATAATTATTTTCGACTTCTTCTAAATTCAGAAATCATCTTTTTAACCCCAGCCTCAATAGATTCTATACTATTATGCATAGTTTCTTTTATTGTATTTTTTGTTTCTTTTACATATTTAACCAAGTCTTTCCCTGTTACAACTCTGTCCTCTAAAACTTTGTAAGAAATATTTGATTCTTTTAACTCTCTTGTAATTTTGTTTAATCCTCTAGTTGAAGAATAAGGAAATGATCCTTTAAAATTAATTGTATTATTTCCCATAAAACACACACCTTTCAATTATAAAAAACTAAAAGGTGTGAGATTTTGCTACTTTGTATAGTTATTTAAAGTTATGCTTGTAATAATTTATCAGCTAGAGGAGATTCAACTTTTCCGTTCAATGTTTTTGAAACACGTTTAATATTCTCAGCCATAACATCCATTTGATTTGTCCAAATAAAGTTATCTAAAACATATTTCTCTCCTTTAGCAAAATCACCGTCAACTTGAATTCTTATTATCTCTTCAAGCATTTTCTTTGCAGTAGGTATCATTTTATCAATATTAACAGTTAGAACACCCTTCATATCAATAGTAAATGCACCTTCTTTTAAGAAATAATAATTTTGCATAACTGAACGAACTCTATGAGCTTGAGATAATGTTGGTTTTGATTTCAACATATTATCAGCAGCATAAGTCACAATAATTTGGTCACGTTCTTCTTTTGTATACATACCATTTTCAACAAGAACATCAAGCATTGCAAGAGAAGTCATATCTGCTTTATTCTCTTCAATAATTGACTTATATTTACCCAATGCTTCAGTTCCAGAATTAGGTCCAAGAGAATGAGCATTTTCATGGCCTATTGTAAACCAGTGATCTGCTTCATCATTATAATATTTGTGTTGTTCTTTGTTTAATATTGCATCAAGTCTTTCTTGCATTTTTTTCTTAGCATCTTCACTTGTTATTAGTCTAATTTGGCGGTGATATACATTTCTTCGACCTCCACCTATTGAAATTGATAATTTATCATCATTTGGCAAGTTTTCTGCTAATGTAATACCAGCCCTAAACGCACCAACATCACCTGCTACCATTACTAAATCAACATCAACCATTGTTTGTTTTGATTCTTTATCAGCAGATATATTTTGAACATATTCATCTTTGAATGGCATATTTTTAGCCATAACAGGAAGAAATTCTTTCACTCTTAAAATAGCATCGGTTCCTTTTTTGTTAACAATACCTACTCTGCCACCTAAAAAGTCTTTTGCGACAGGAGTAATATTATTTTCATCCAACATTGCTTTTAATTCTTCATTTTCAATAACTGTTTCAGTCATCTCATCAGAATAGTTTTCTCTGGTTATTGTAAATTCTAATGGTGTATCTTGAAGAGTTGCCCATTTTTTATCAGCATAAGCATCTAACATTGGATCAGCTTGTCTTAATGCTTTAGCTTGAAGTTTTAGATATTCATTGAAATCTGAATTAGTAGAAACTTCGCTTGCTTTTTCTATATAATCGGCCATTAATGAAAAATCATCTTTAAACTTATCGATATAATCAGTTGCCTTTAATTCATTACCACATCTTTCTACAACTGAACGTTGATTTAATATAGTTTTAACTTCATCAACTTTACCTTCATTTAACATTGATTTTAATATATTATGAAATTCTTCAACTGATAAATTTTCAGGATAAACACCTTTTCCAGGCATTTCATGTACATCTTTTGCTAATTCAATAATATTTGATTCTCTATCAATTGCACAAAGTCCTTTTTGCGCATCATAAAGAATCTTGGTTAATTCTGCTTGTTTATTGCCCTTAGATATTTCTTCATTTAAAAACTCTTCAAATGGTAAATTATGGCAACTATCTAATTGCTTATTAATTCTTTCTAAAATATCACTTGCTTTTACAAGATATTTTAATGCTTCTTTATCGCCATCAGCTAAAGATACAAATTCTTCTGCATCAACATCTAACATTTTCTTAGTAGTTAAATAATCTTTGTGAGTTCGTTTTTCTAACTCTTCCATTGAAAGATTTAATTCATATTGTTTTGTCATATAAAACATCCTTTCACTATTATTCCATACTAATATATCATATAACCAGTATTAAAAATAAACTACAACTATAATAACCTTGTGTAACTTGAATTATTATGATATAATTTTCCCGAAAAGAGGGCGTTTTATGACAAATATAATTATTTATAGCGAAACAAAAGAAAGTAAAATCAAAGATTTACTTATGGATATAGATGATGTAGATGTAAGAGTTGAAACTCCTGAATCAATGAGAGATTTTGCAGTTCTTAATCCTTCACTTATTATCCCTGAAAATGTTAATAATTTAAGTAATATTTTAATGACTACAAAATTCACTTGTCCAATTTTATTTATAGGTGATATTCCTGAAAACACAATTGTTAGAGCTGAAGGATATGACTTTATTAAAGAACCTGTAAATAAAAAAGAACTTGAAATTCGTGTAAAATCATTACTAAAAATTAGTTATTACAAAAACAGAATGAATGAAGTAAGTACAACTGATGAATTAACTGGTTTACACAACAGAAAATACTTACAAGAACAACTAGAATCTGAAATCTCAAGAGCAAGACGTTATGGTACAAAATTATCTTGCATCCTATTTGATTTAGATTATTTCAAAGTTGTAAATGATATGTATGGATATGAATGGGGCGATATCTTATTAACTAAAATATCTGGAATGTTAGCAGAAGCAGCAAGAAAAGAAGATATCGTAACAAGATATGGTGATGAAGAATTTTTAATCATTCTTCCAAATACATCAGAAGACAACGCATTTATCTTCGGTGAAAGATTTAGAAGAGAAGTTGAGAAATTTGAATTCATCCCTGCAGGAGAAGAAGAAAGACACCAAATCACAATATCTGGTGGTATTTCAACATTCCCTTGTATGGAAGAAGTTGCAGAAGATGCAAACACTCTTATCAGATACGCTGAACACGCTTTATACAATGCTAAAAAACGTGGCAAAAATAAGATTGTTCAATTCTCTCATATGAACTTAGAATATTAATTAAGTACTAAAAATTAAATTCTTTTAAGAGCAAGCTTGAGTTTCTCAAGCTTCTCTTTTTTAGTACCAATTCCGGTTAATAACATTGTAGATATACTATTTGTTCTTTCATCTTCTATATTAAAAGAATATAACTTTTCAGATAGCTCATACCCAGTATAACCACTACGCTTTATCAAAATCTTAGTTATATCATCTCCGCCAAAATCATATTCAGGCAAAAATTCACGCATAGCGACTATATTATTAATTAATTTTGATAATTCTTTTTTACCCCTAGAAGAATTTAAATAAGCAATATTACGTTCGATTGTCAATAATAAAGGATAAGAAGGAGATGTTGTTGTAATCATCTCAAGCTTCAAATCAATATCACAATTAACATGCAATAAAGCTGTCGGATTTAATCCTCCTGCAGTTTTATGCAAAGATTGAATTGTAAAATCAGCATATTTAATAGCAGATTCTGGCAACATATCTGAAAATGGATACAATGCACCGTGAGCCTCATCAACAATCAAATAAGTCCCATATTTTTCACATAGTTGCTTCAATGCTTTTATATCAGAGACAAATCCTTCATAACTTGGAGAAGTAACTAATAAAGCTTTTATTTTAAAATTTTTAAAATACGGTTCAACATCACTTACAGTTACCCCATTAGGGACACCAAAATCATCATCTAAAGGAACATTATAAAAAATAGGATTTGCACCTGCTAATTTAACTGCATTTAAGTGTGACTTATGAGCTTGAGACCATAATAAAATATTATCACAGCACCCATTAACAACAGATAATACCGATGCTAAAATTCCTGAAGTAGAACCATTTGTAAGAAATTTAGTTTGTTTTGTCCCATATACTTCTGCCGCAAATCTTTCAGCATCTTCCAACATATCTTCTGGATTATGAGTGTCAGTTTCAGAAACATCATATTTATAGAAATGACGGAATTTATTAAAAATACAAAACCTTTGAGAATGAGAAGGTGTTGTGAATAACTCTTTATTATATTTAGTTCTAATTAACTTATTAAATCCCATAATTATAAATCAATCTTTGACTCACCAAGATCAAAATCAGCATCTTCAAAAGCAAAGTTTTCAACTTCATCATTGGCTTCTTCATTATTCTTGGTAACAATCTTTAATTTTTCTTCCAACTCTTCTGGAGTAATCTTAGCATTTGCACGGATTAATTCTTCATATATTAAATCTTTATAATCAATAACAAGTTTTTTCTTAGGATTATCAAGAATTAATCCAGCAAGCCAACCTAAGGTACCTAACAATAAAATACCTGGGAAAATATGACGCAAAGCATCACTAACAGAATAGTAATCAATAGCCCAATGTTTTATCAGCACAATAATTCCAATTAGAAGAACTGTTGTACAGGTAAAAAACAAACAAAAAAATCTTCTAAAATAACTACTTTTTGTAAATGGTCTATTTTTTTTAACAATTCTTTCCATTATTTATTATCGTTTTCCATACTTTTCTTCATACAAAAATGAACTAATGACATCTTATCAACATTACTTAAGTGAGTAAAACGACCAGATATAGTATATGTACCGTCATCACACTTTTCAACTCTGATTAATTGATATTTACAATTAACTTCGATTTCATCATTTAATTGAATAGTAACATTATATTCATATTCAATATTAATATTATCATTAGTCTTAATTTTCATACCACCAGCAGATAAATCAAGAGTTCTTACTTTATGTACAGTTCCTTCATGAGATAACTCTAAATCTTCTAAGAATTTAATACGAGTAAATTTACGACGTTGCAAAAATCTATGTTTTTTAGGGTTTGCAATAGAAATTTCATTCTCATGAATATCTCTAATATATGATTCAAAATACAAATATCCATTGTCAGTTAAAGAATAGAAATCGCAAATGTGTTTTTGCATCAAACCTCTAGGAATATATTTAAGACGCATCTTAAATCCTTCCATAGAAACTTCAGTAATTTTACCTTTATTTGTATCTTTAAAATCGTGAGGAACGATTGTAACTATCTGATCTTTTTTTAATAATTCACGCATTTTATTACCTTTCTATCTTTTAGTAACTGGTACTCTAACTATGCCAATAGATTTTGCTTTTACATTTTGTGTAATTTCATTATACGACATAATTGCAATTTGAGGATATGTTCTTTCAATTAAACGCCTAAATACCAACCGAATAGGGGATGAACATAATATAACAGGTTGATTTCCTGTTGTAGAAATAGCTTTTTCCAACTCGGTATTCAAAGTATCTAATAATCTTCGAGTAAAGTCTGGGTCTAAAGTTAAATTTTGACCATCAGGGCTTACACCTTTAGCAATAGTAGTTTCAACATCAGGAGCTAATGTTATTGCTAACAATTCACCTGTATCAGCAAGATTTTGCTTACATATATTACGAGCAAGAGCTTGTCTTACTTGTTCAGTTAAATAATCATGATTTTTATTCACTTTAGCATGAATACTAATTGTTTCTAGGATAGTTTTTAAGTCTCTAACGGCAACACGTTCTTTTAATAAATTTTGCATAATTAATTGAACATCAGCAACAGAAACATCTTTCATAACATCTGTAACATATTCTTCAGAAACTTCATTTTTAAGATTATTAATAAGTTGTTGAACATCAGCACGAGAAAGTATTTCGGCTGCATTTTTCTTAATAACTTCAGTTAAGTGAGTAGAAACAACCGCAGAAGGGCTTACAACAGTATATCCCGCAAGTTCTGCATCATCTTTGAATTTTTCTTCTATCCATAATGCAGGTAACCCAAACGCAGGTTCAACAGCATGAATACCTGTAATTCCTATATCTTCCGCATTACCACCTGCATTCATTGCTAAACTTCTATCTGGATATATTTCACCAGCTTCTAAAGCAACACCTTTTAATTTAATTTGATAAGTATTTGGTGCTAACTGTAAATTATCTCTAACTCTTATTGACGGAAGAACAATACCTAAATCTAATGCAGTTTGACGTCTTATTTGAGCAATTCTTTCAAGTAAATCCCCACCCATTTCAATATTTAAAAGAGGAACTAAACGATAACCAACTTCAATTTCAATAGTTTCAACATTAAGAAGTTGCATAATGCTTTCTCTTGAGCCTTTTTTATCTTTTTTAGCTTCAAGCATTTTTTCTTGTTTTGCAACTTGTTCCTTAGATTCTTGTTCTTTAGTTTCTTCTGTTTTAGCTTTGTTTTTAAAATATGCCCCAGCACCAGCAATTAAACCAATTGTCATAAATGGAATTGTTGGCATGCCAGGAACAATACTTAACATCATTAATAAACCAGATAGAACACCTAAAATTCTAGGGTCAGAGAACATTTCTTTATCAATGTCTTTTGATAAAGATTCATCTTTACCTGTTGCACGAGAAACAATCAAACCTGTAGCAGTAGAGATTAATAATGCAGGGATTTGAGAAACCAAACCATCACCAACTGTTAATATAGTATAAGTAGATAAAGCAGTTGCAGGATCCATTTTTAGCTGAATCATACCAATTATCAAACCACCAACAATATTAACAATAGTAATTATAATACCAGCAGTGGCATCACCTTTAACAAACTTTGAAGCACCATCCATAGTTCCATAGAAATCTGTTTCTCTCTCAAGTTTACGTCTTCTTTCTTTAGCCTGTTCTTCATCAATAATACCAGCATTTAAATCGGCATCAATACTTAATTGCTTACCAGGCATTTTATCCAATGTAAATCTGGCAGATACTTCAGCAACACGAGTTGCACCACCAGTGATAACCATAAAGTTAATCAATACAAGGATGATGAATATAACGAAACCAACAACATAGTTACCGCCGACAACGAATTCACCAAAAGCATTAATAACGTTTCCAGCCTCACCTTGCAATAGAATCAGACGAGTAGAACTAACGTTCAAACCTAACCTGAACAAAGTTGCAATAAGCAATACTGTTGGGAAGGATGAATAATCAAGAGGTTCTTGAGTATATAAACATACTAAAAGGATAATAACTGCAAGAGATATATTAACTGTTAATAAAATATCTAAGCAAAATGCAGGTAGAGGAATAATCATCATACAAACGATAACTACCAACCCCACAGCGAGGATGATATCATCATTTTTTAATATGTTTGATAACTTAGTTAAATCCAACTACCCTACTTACCTTTCTTGTTATAAACGTATGCTAAAATTTCTGCAACAGCAACATATAAATCTGATGGTATTATACCATCAATTGGAACCGTATTGTATAATGCACGAGCAATTGGTCTGTTTTCTACAATCGGAACATCATTATTTTTTGCTATTTCTCTGATTCTAAACGCAACGTAATCAATACCTTTTGCAACTACAATAGGAGCAGGAGCAACTGTTTTGTCATATTTTATCGCTACAGCATAATGTGTTGGATTGGTTACAACAACATCTGCTTTTGGAACATTTGACATCATACGTTGTTTAGACATTTGTATCTGAATTGATTTAATTTTTGATTTGATTTTAGGATCACCTTCGATATCCTTATATTCATCTTTAACTTCTTGTTTGGTCATTTTTATTGATTTTTCATATTCCCAATCTTGATATTTTTTATCAAGCAAACCTAAAACAATCATCGCCAAACACATATTTATTAACATCTTGATTAAAATTGAACATATAACCCCCATGGAAGTTGCAGGATCAGCGCCTAGAATTGCAAACAATTCATCTTTTCTGCTATTAGCAGTCGCATAACCACAAGCCCCAACAACAACTATTTTTATAATTGATTTTACAAATTCAACCATTGTTCTAGGCTCGAATGGATTAAACAACTTCTTAGCATTTTCTAGAACTCTTTTAGGCGAAATATTATTGAAATCAAATTTCACCTTTTCAATAGCAAATACATGCCCAACATTAAGACGAACAATTATTAATGCAGATATTGCTAGAGTTAATAAAAATGGTAGAACGATGCCTGCACATTCTTTAAGATATGGAGCTAAAATTCCCATGATATTATCCGTGCAAACTGTATCAGGGTGAATGTTTGTAAATGTAAATCTAAGAAGATTAACTAACCTATCTAACATAAATTTGCCCATAACAGCAAGCAGCGCAACAGAAACAGTAATAACCAAAGCTGATGCTAGGTCTCTGCTCTTTGAAATATTCCCTCGTTCACGTTCCTTCTCACGTCGACGGGCGGTGGCCGATTCGGTCTTTTCTGCAGCTGATTCGTTCCCCATAAATATTAGATTAAGTTAGAATCTTATCTAACTTATTAATCTTCCTCTCATCTAGTTTTGTACGTACTAATTAATATGAATATTTTATCATAATTTAGCTAATAAAAAAAGGAGTTAACATTTCGTTAACCCCTTTTTTACAATTATTTACTATTGCTTATACGCAACAACTAGCTTTTAAGTATTCACTTAATTTAGCAGCTTTATCAGTTGCTTCCCAAGGAACAACTAAATCAGTTCTTCCCATGTGTCCATATGCTGCTAATTTTTGATAGAATTTACCACCATTTTTAGCTGGTAAGTTTCTTAAATCAAATTGTTTAATAATTGCAGCTGGGCTTAAATCAAAGTTTTCAGAAACGATTGCTGAAATTTCATCATCTGATAATTTACCAGTTCCGAAAGTATCAACAAATACAGAAATTGGTTCAGCAACACCGATTGCATAAGCTAACTCAATTTCGCATTTTTCAGCAAGTCCTGATGCAACAATATTTTTAGCAACATATCTTGATGCGTAAGCAGCAGATCTATCAACTTTTGTTGGATCTTTTCCACTGAATGCACCACCACCGTGTCTAGAATAGCCACCGTATGTATCAACAATAATCTTACGACCTGTTAAACCAGCATCACCTTGAGGTCCACCGATTACAAATCTTCCTGATGGGTTGATTAAGATTTTTGTTTCTGAATCTAATTTAATTGTTTCTGTTTCAAATACATAATCAATTACAAGTTGTTTTAAATCACGTCTAATAATTTCTTGTACTTGTTTGTTATCAGAAATACCATTAATTTCTGGATCGTGTTGAGTAGAAAGAACAATTGTATGAATTCTTGATGGTTTTCCATCAACATATTCAACTGTTACTTGAGATTTACCATCTGGTCTTAAATAAGATAATAAACCTTCTTTTCTTACTTGAGCTAATCTATATGATAATTTGTGAGCCAAACTTATTGGAAGTGGCATTAATTCAGGAGTTTCGTTACAAGCATAACCAAACATAATACCTTGGTCACCAGCTCCTAAACTTTCTGTTTCTAATGAAGAAGTATCAGCATTATCACTTCTTGTTTCTAATGCTTTATTAACACCACCAGCGATATCAACTGATTGTTCATCAATACTTGTTAATACTGCACAAGTGTTAGCATCAAATCCACCACTTGATTCTCCAACATAACCAATATTTTTAATAGTATCTCTTACAACAGATGGGATATCTACATAACAATCTGATGTAATTTCACCAGATACTAAAACCATACCTGTTGTTACAGATGTTTCTGCTGCTACTCTTGATTGAGGGTATTTTGTTAAAAATTCATCTAAAATAGCATCTGAAATTTGGTCACATACTTTGTCTGGATGTCCTTCAGTTACTGATTCTGAAGTGAACAAAAAATTTCTTGATTTCATTTATCATTCTCCTTAATTTATATACACAACCGGTAAGGTTTTTAATTCCAACCCGGTCACTACTTTTATAATATTGTAGTACAAACATTAATAATAGCAATTTTTTTAGATAATATTCACATAAGTTTACTTTTTGTGATAAAAAAAAATATTTTTATTATAATAACCTTAAGGAGATATTTAATTAAATAAAGAGAGGTTAATATTTTGAACAATAAATTAAATGACGGAGTAGGTAAAAAGATTGTAGAAGCACTTAAAAAACAATCAGAAGGTGAATTATTAGAAATAGAAGAGCCTACAAAACCATCTGCTAATGCAGTTGATGGATTAATTCCAAATATTGAAGAAACAGTTCTTGCAACTGAAGCAGAAGAACCTAAACAAGATTCTGCAATGGATTTTTCTGATATTAAATTTGATTCAAATGAATCATTTGAAGAAGAACCTAAACAAGAACCAATTAATGATTTCATGGCAGAACCTATAAACGATGTTGTACAAACAAATTCATTTGCAGATATAAACCTTGGAAACTTTATGCAAGATGAACCACAACAAATTAAATTTTCTCCAGAAATAAATGATTTAGAAATGCCAGCAAATATTGTAATTCTAAAAAAACTTATTTCTCAACTTCCAAGCGGGGTTACTAGACATACAGGGGCGCAAATTATTAAACAAACAATGGAAGCTCTTGGTATTTCAATGAAAAATGTACTTAAAGAAGCTCAAGATGTTCAAGATAATTTAAAAGAATCTGCTAAAGAATGCCAAGCAACAATTCAAGAGTATAAAAGACAAATCGCAACTCTTGAAAAGCAATCTCAAAATTATCAAAAACAATATGGTGCTTTGAATGATTTAATAAGCTTATTTATTCAAACTACAAAATAAAATCATTCAAAAAATAAATTAATAAAAAAGACCACTTGATTAAGTGGTCTTTTTAGTATTATAAAAATCTTTTTCTTAAGCTTGTTTAGTTGAATCAATATATTGACAAGTATCAGCGATTTTAGCTGCAGATCCAACTACTGTTGATAAAGCTGCAAATCCTGCTAAAGGCCCTGCAATTTTCTTCACAACAGGATGGCGTAAAAATTTACCTTTTTCAAATATTCTTAAGATTTTAGCTTTATTTGAAGCTTGAATTAATTTAGATTCTTGAATTAATTTTGTAACACTGTTTCCAACTCTAGAACCATTTCTTAAAGTTTGGAAAGTCGCTGCACCAACAGTTCCTCCAACAACCATTTCAGTTGAATTTTCTTTAACAGATTGTTTTGCTTTTTGAACTTGTTCTTTTGAAATACCTCTGTGAGGAACACCTACAAATGTTGTATTAGAAACGCCATTCATTATCTATCACCTCCAGAAGATCCTAAAGCTAAATCTAAGTTTGATTTGTCTTTATTACGACCAGCTAAATCATCAATTAATACAGAAGCTGTTGTAGATGCTGCTAATGTATTTTCAACTGCAGTTTGAATCTTTTCTCCATTAACTGATTTTACAAGTGTTTTAGCTGCTTCTTTATAACCTTGAGCTTTTTCTACAAATGATTTTACATTAGGTTTTGCCATAAACTCAGCAGTTTTCTTACCTAATGTAGTATTTTTGAATGCTTTAATTGTTGGATTACCAACGAACTTAGACCAAGCATTTGCTAATGATTTTAAACCATTTCCAACAGGTTTGAATGCTGATTTAGAAATATTAATTGCATCTTTAGCAACATTTGATTTTGCAACACCTTTTAATATTCCGATTGAAATTTTAGCACCATATTTTGCAGTAACGAAAGCTGTAACAAGACCTAAAGCACCAGAAACTAAACGAACTGCTTTTCCTGCTCCTTTAGATAACTTGCCAGGATTCTTATCTAAACTATCTGCAAACTTATCCATATCATTTTTAGTTTGCTCAATATCTGCAAGTTTTTTATCTCGTTCTGTTTCGAGTTCTTCTTGTGATGGTTCATGATAAAACTCATCAGGTTCCATTTCCTGAGGTTTATAACCTTCATCATCATAATTAACAGATTGCCCAAATTTTACCGAATTTGTTACTGGTAAATTGCTTTGAATCCCTAACATATCACACACTCCAAAATGGTTTTGTACACTTATTGTAATGCATGTAAAGGGCTATTTTTGCTAGTTTTAAGCAAAAATTTTACAAAAGTTCATAATATTTTTTTACACTTTTGCAATACAATTAAATAAGAAGGTGAGGGGTATATGAATTATCCAAATTTGGAAGAATTAATAGAAGTTATTAGAGTACTTAGAAGTGAAAATGGATGCGTTTGGGATAGAGCTCAAACTCATGAATCTTTAAGACCTAATATGTTAGAAGAAGCATATGAAGCCGTTGATGCTATTAATAAGGGTGATATTCTAAATCTTAGAGAAGAATTAGGAGATGTTCTTTTACAAGTTCTTCTTCATTCTCAAATTGCATCTGAAGCAAATAATTTTAATATTGAAGATGTGGCAAAAGAATTAAAAGATAAACTTATCCATAGACACCCTCACGTTTTTGGAAATGATAAAGCTGATACTCCAGAAGAAGTTGTAAAAAATTGGGAAAGACTAAAACAAGAAGAGAAAAAAGATAGAAAATCTCAAATGGATGGAATCCCTAAATCACTTCCAGCTCTTGTTGCAGCACAAAAAATAAGTAAACGTGCAGTAAAAGTTGGCTTTGAATGGGACAAAGTAGAAACTCTTCTTGAATGTATAAACTCTGAATATGATGAATTCAAAGAGGCTGTTGATAATAAAGATTCATTATCAATGGAAGATGAAATGGGAGATATTTTATTTGCAACTGTAAATCTTGCAAGATGGTATAAAATTGATGCTGAACAAGCATTATTAAAAGCAAATCAAAAATTTATGAAACGATTTAGAATGATGGAAAAATTAGCAACTAAACCTCTTGAAGAATATTCTTTTGAAGAATACGATAGATTATGGAAACAAGCTAAAAAGGAACTTGATAAATGATAGATTATAGCATTTTAAATGAAAATGAAATAAGTGATTTAGCAGAAGACTTATCAATTGAAGGTAATGAAAATAGTTTATTTTCTTTATCTGAAATCATGGATTGTATTCTTCAAAACAAAATTAATGTAAGCAACGACTTAAAAGATAAAATTGTTCTTAATATCAAAGAAATTATCTCTAAATACCCAAAAGGAAACATTGGACTTGCTCAAATAAATCCTATTGCCGGAGATATTGAATATAATGCTAAAAAAGTTATCAAATATATCAAATATGCTCAAAGTTTAAACCTTGATATGGTTGTGTTTCCTGAGTTAATTCTTATGGGATATCCTATTGAAGATACAATTGACAGACACCCAATTATTGTAGAAGAAAACGTTAAATGGCTTAAAGAAATTGCTGCAATTACAGAATCAACAGCAGCATTAGTAGGATTTATTGAACCTAGAAAATATAATCTGAATACTGGTAAAAACTACTATAATTCAGTTGCAATATTACAAAATGGTGAAATTAAAGGAATAGTTAGAAAATCATTACTTCCAACATATTCAGAATTTAATGATTACAGATACATTGAACCATCTCCGGTTGTCGGGGTTCAACCTGATTCTACATTATGCCTTTTAGATGAAGACTCTGTTGTTGACTGTGATAAAACAATTACAATCAATGACGTAAAATATGGAATTTCAATTTGCGAAGACTGTTGGAACAATAAAGATTTCTTTGACAAGACACTTTATTCAAAAGATCCAATAGAAGAACTTGCACAAGAGAAACCTGATGTATTTGTAAATTGTTCTGCATCTCCAAGTAGAGCTAAAAAAGAACAATTAAAACATAACATGTTATCATTCACTGCAAACTCTTATAAAATACCAATGGTTTATGTAAACCAAGTAGGAGCAATTGATAACAGTTCATTTGAAGGTTCAAGCAGAGCATTCTCTCCAGATGGAGCATTAATTGCAAGAGCTAAATCTTTTGAAGAGCAATTCCTTATTGTGAACCCACTAAAGAAAATAGGTAAGATTTACCCGCTTACAAAAGGTTTAGAAAAAACTCTTACTGAACAAAAAGTTTTTACATTAGAATACGAAAATGACCTTGAAAGAACATATAGAACAATTACTCAAGGGATTAAAGATTATTTCAATAAAACAGGATTTGAAAGAGCTGTTCTAGGGCTTTCAGGCGGATTAGATTCTACTGTTTGTGCAGTTTTATTAGCTGATGCTTTAGGTAAAGAAAATGTTTTTGGTATAAGTATGCCATCTAAAATAACAAGTAATGAAAGCAGAAGTGATGCTGAAATACTTGCTAAAAATTTAGGTATTAATTTTGCAGAAGTTCCTATCAAAGATATGGTAGATACGACAAACAAAATGTTTGTGACATTATTCAATGAAGTAGAAGCAAAATGGGATTGCAGATATAAACAATCATTTACACAAGATAATATTCAAGCACGTTCTCGTGCAATGTATTTGTGGGGAATAAGTAACGAATTTGCAAAATGTTTACCGATTGCAACTTCAGACAAATCAGAATTATATATGGGCTATGCAACTATCAATGGTGATATGTCAGGAGGTTTTGCACCTATTGCAGATGTACCTAAAACAAAATTATTTGCATTTGCAAGATGGCTTAATAAGAATAGAAAAGAAAAAAATGCTATTCCAGAAGCAATTATACTTAAAAAACCAGGTGCAGAACTAGCAATAGACCCTAAAACAGGAAAACCATTAATTGCTGAAGACGCGCTTATGCCTTATGAATTCTTAGACGAAATTATTTGGAGAGTTGAAAATAAACATGAACACTATTGGGATTTAATGAATGCAACTTTCCAATATGAAAAGAAAAATTATGTATCAAAAGAACAAAAAACAGAATGGCTTGATAAATTTTATAGAAGAATGTCAACAGCTCTATACAAATGGTCAATTTTGCCACCATCAGTAATTGTAGAATCTCGTTCTATTAACAAATATGATTACAAACAACCAATTACATCTTCTAGAATCAATTATAAAGGATTATCTAGAGATGAAATCAGAGGAATATTAAACGAAACGATTTAAGAAATTTGTTAATAAAACAGGAATAAATGAAGCATCCAAATCAGTAAAATCAAATACTAATTCATTAATTCCTGCAGATATTAATTCATCAACCCTTTCAAAATCATGCATAACTTTGTCTTCAAACATATGCATACGGCAGAAACCGTCACAAGTGAATGGAATTATTTTCTTCAATGATGGATCTTTAAGTGCAAAATTCCCTTTATGACAAGGGGCTTTGCAAGATAATCTTGAAATTACTGCACTATCGCTATTTAAAGGACAAAGTCCAGATGATGGAATACGTTTATTCCCTGCTATTGTATATTTTTTATTTGGAATTACATTTTTCAGTTTTTTAGCCGTTTTAATTACATTATCAATATTTTCAAATGAAGTAAAATCAACAGTATCAATAGGATGCAAATTATTTAAACAATTAATAGACATACTATTCAAGAGATTAATTGCTTGTCCTATTTCAATTGGGAATCTATTCAAATCAGAATCATTAATCAACGCCCAAAAATATCCAATATTATTAATAATAATTGATGATGGATGAGGTTCCATTAATACCAAGCTTTTTACATACTCATAAACCCTGTCAAAATCACGTTCAATAAGAATTCTAGGTGTTGAAAGTTGAAATTTAATATCATTCTGAGAACAGAATTTTTTAACCTTCATTATAATTTCATTGAAACTACTTTTTGACAAATCAGCCGTAGAAAGGATTTCACCGTATTCTATTGAATAAATTGGATTATAACCCAGTTTTTTAATAAATGATTTAATCTGATTAATTTGAGCTAATTCTGTTAAACGTAAATTTATCCTTGGTAAATTTTCGATTGGTTTTTCTAGAACTTCTTTCTTTAATCTTGAACGCTTAACTTCCCACTCAAAAGGAATAATATTCCTACTAAACTTAAAATCACGACCTGCAGCACTAATCATATCTCCTGAAAAATGATTTGTTTGATAAATACTTCGTCTAACATGTTTGAATGGGAGTTTTTGATTCTTAAACATCTTTGGCTTATCAAGAATTTTTTCTACTAATTCTAAACCGTCCAAAATATCCTCAGATGTTGCGAACTTACCTTTTATAACAACGCTATCTATTGCATCTAGTTTTTCTAATTCCTCTGCACACCAAGGAAGATTATCAGAATCAACGGCAAGAGAAAGATTTGTATATTTCTTAATCTTTGCAATATTTTTCATATAAATTTCTTCGGTTACTATTAGTTTATTAACCTTATGGAAATTATTAACAAAATCTATCCCTGATAAGTTATGAATATCAAAATAAGAATCAATGATAATATCAAATGGAAGGTTATAACATTTGATTGCCTCAATAATTGCAAAACTATTTATAAAAATACCATCAATATCAGTTTTTCGAAGATATTTAATCATCTTCTTAATCTCGATTAAATCTTCTTCTGTAATATTATGTTTAAAATTCACATAGATACGACAATTATTTCTATGAGCAGTTTCTATAAACTCGTTAAAATAATCGTAGTTATTAAAAAACTTATGATGATAAACGTAAAAATCTCGACAAGAAGTATGTGGTAAAAAAGCCTCTATATCTTCCGGTTTCTTAATAGGTGCAACTATTGATATCTTCTTCATAGAGATATTATAGACATATAACTATATGAAATCAACATATTAAGCTAAATAATTTTGAGCAATTATATTATTTTGTAATTGTTGATCTTTATATCTCATTTCATTAACTAATGTACGTTCATAATCAATACCAGAAGTTAATTCTCTATCAACAAGATTAGTATTTTCATCTGCTTGACGAAATTCTTCTTGAGCAAATTCATAATTTGTTAAATCAACTTTAGTCTGCTTACCATATACAAACTCTTGATTTGATACATAACTTGTTAATCTTTCTCTATCAGTAAGATTTGTATCAAGTTTTACGTTGCCTAGAGTTCCTGTTGTTGATAAATTTTTTCCTGCTAAAGTATATTTATCTAACAATTTCTTTGAAGCATTCCATATATCACCTTTAGCTAGTTTGTCCCAACCTTTTTTAGCTCTATTTGTTAAAGCTTGAACATATTCACTATGTTTTGGTTGAACATAATCAGCATGAACAGTATTAAACATTGCTTGGAGATTAGATTTTTCAGCCCTAATTTTTTGATATTGAGCCTCAAGTTCTGCCTTTTTCATTTCTTTATTATTGCCAGATATAGAATCTGTCAATAGCTGATCTCTTGTAGCATTAGTTTGGGCTGAACGACGAGCTTCTAGTTTTTGTTTTTCTTCATCTGACAATAACGTAGTATCTACTTGATTCGAACTAGTTATTGATGATACTTTAGTTTCTTCGCCAGCCATATAATTATCCTCATAATTATCCTATATATATACAAAGTATATACTCATAGAAAAATTGACTTTTTATGAGAGTAATTATTAAGAATTGTTAAAACAGTTATCGTTAATTATTTCAACTTTTTTATTATAATCAGGGGTTATTTTTTGAGGTTTTGATTTTGAAATAGCATCTAAAAATACCTTATCAGAAAAATTCACATCTAACCTTGCTGGAACTATTAAACCTGATTTTGTCATTTTTTCTATATTAGTTTTTGAGGATAAAAATTCTACAAATTTTTGAGCGGATTCTTTATGCTTAGAAGATTTTGATATTGCCCAGCCTGAAGCATCACAAGGTACGATTCCAGGGAAAGTCATTACTCCCCAATCAAACTTTGCATCAGTTGTATATTTAGGTACAAGCCATCGGCCTGATAAATGCATCGCAATTTTACCTTCTAAAAACATTTGACCAAGAGTTTTTGAACCAACATTAGATTTTGAAGGTGCTACGTGATATTTATTTACAAGATTTTTATAAAACATCATGCCTGCATTTATATTATCGATATCACCACCTAAAGTTATTATATAAGGCATTGCATAATATACGTCTTCTTCATAACTTATACCAAATGTATTTTTATCAGTTAGTTTTTGAGCTGTTAACAATAAATCATTTACCCCCCAGTTAGGATTAGGGTAAGAGATATTTTGTTTATCAAAAATAGCTTTGTTATAGTAGATTACAAGATTAGACACATCTCGTGGTACAGCTAATAGTTTATTATTATATGATAAAGCCTCTATTGATTGATTATAATATTTTGAGGTATCAATATTAAAAGGCTCTAAATAATTTGCATAAACAGGGAGATTAAGATTATTTATAAAAATAACATCTGGAGCAAGGTTTGAAGCAAAAAGAAGATGTATTTTTTGAAAATAATTTTGAGGGATATGAAGTAATTCTATTTTAATTTTTGGATTATTTAATTCAAAATCTTTTATAATCGGGGTCAGTATAGCCATTTCAGAAGCAGATCCCCAAGTTGAGAATTTAATCACTTCAACATCAGATTGTTTTTGGGTACAACCTGATAAAAATAGACAAATCAATACAAAAAATAGAACTAATCTTTTCATCATAAATCAATTAAATGGCTCATTTTTTTATCAGTTACTTCAATAACCATTTTATATAGCCCAACTCTTACAATATATCTATAATTTGATTCCGACAATTGTTCTGCAGGTTTTATATAAATATTATTATTCACACATTCATCAAATGTTTTTAATACAAAGATTTCATCTTTTATATACCCAATCAATGATGAGAAATTCTCAAAGTTTACTAGATAGAACCCACTTATATTATTTATAGGGGTTTGAGCAAGAACTGTTAAGCCATCAACAGTTGTTTCATAATCCCCTCTAAGTTCATCAAAAACAGAATCATCATTGTTTTCATCTGATGTTTCAACTTCATCATCAAATACTAAGTTATTATTACGAAGTTCTTCAAAAATACTATCATCATCATCTGAAATTTGTTCAAAATCATTTATGTAGCCATCTGGTTCATAATCATCAACTTCTTCTTGAACATCTTCTAAAATTTCTTCTTGTTGTTCTTCATCTAATTCTTCTTGAACCTCTTCTAATGTTTCGTCTTGAGGTTCTTCGTCTATCTCATCTTGAACATCTTCTGAGATTTCGTCTTGTTGTTCTTCATCAACCTCATCTTGAACGTCTTCTATGATTTCTTCTTGTTGTTCTTCATCTAATTCTTCTTGAACCTCTTCTAATGTTTCGTCTTGAGGTTCTTCGTCAACTTCTTCTTGAACATCTTCTATGATTTCATCCTGAGGTTCTTCGTCTATCTCATCTTGAACATCTTCTGAGATTTCTTCTTGAGGTTCTTCATCTACCTCATCTTGAACGTCTTCTGAGATTTCTTCTTGAGGTTCTTCGTCTAATTCTTCATGAACGTCTTCTAAGATTTCTTCTTGAGGTTCTTCATCTACCTCATCTTGAACGTCTTCTGAGATTTCTTCTTGAGGTTCTTCGCCAAATTCTTCATGAACGTCTTCTAAGATTTCTTCTTGAGGTTCTTCATCTAATTCTTCTTGAACATCTTCTAAGATTTCTTCTTGAGGTTCTTCATCTACCTCATCTTGAACGTCTTCTAAGATTTCTTCTTGTGGTTCTTCGTCTAATTCTTTTTGAACGTCTTCTAATGTTTCATCTTGAGGTTCTTCGTCGTCTTTTTGAATATTTTGAACAACTTCCTCTGCAGAAATATTTGTATCAACAAAATCATCAATATCCTGAACTAAAGGTTTATCATCAATAGTTTCAGGGATATTTTCATCACCCATCATTTCTGCAAATGATGAATTAGTTTCTTCTAAAATTTCTTTTTCTTCATCTATTTCACTAACTGAATCTTCTACAACTTCATTCTCTTCTTCATTTTGTTCTTGAACATATGTCACAACATTATTTTCAGATTCAGAATTAACTGAAGCTTGCTCCATCTGTTCTTTAATCTTTCTATTCATAAGAAGAATAAATAATATTACAAGTAAAGGGAAACCAATAGCAGATAAAACTAATAATAATTTAATTAAATTATTTCTTAAATTCATTAGCTCAGCTAGAGCAGACAACTTGTCTTGAATTTTCTTTATATGATTAGTTTTAGGCTTCACAACTTGTTTTGGTTCAGGTTTAACCTGTTCAACAGGAGTTTCAACAACCGGTTTTACCTGAGGTTTTGCTTGCTCAACTTGAGGTTTTACAACCGGTTTTACCTGTGGTTTTGCTTGTTGAACTTGAGGTTTTACAACTGGTTTTACCGGAGGTTTTGCTTGTTGAACTTGAGGTTTTACAACTGGTTTTACCGGAGGTTTTGCTTGTTCAACTTGAGGTTTCACAACTGGTTTTACCGGAGGTTTTGCTTGTTCAACTTGTGGTTTTACAACTGGTTTCACCTGAGGTTTTGCTTGTTCAACTTGAGGTTTTACAACTGGTTTCACCTGAGGTTTTGCTTGTTCAACTTGTGGTTTTACAACTTGTTTTACCTGTGGTTTTGCCTGTTCAACTTGTGGTTTTACAACCGGTTTTACCTGAGGTTTTGCCTGTTCAACTTGTGGTTTTACAACTTGTTTTACCTGTGGTTTTGCTTGTTCAACTTGAGGTTTTACAACCGGTTTTACCTGAGGTTTTGCCTGTTCAACTTGTGGTTTTACAACCGGTTTTACCTGAGGTTTTGCTTGTTGAACTTGAGGTTTCACAACTGGTTTCACCTGAGGTTTTGCCTGTTGAGATCCAGGTTGTTTTACTTGCGGTTTAATATCTTTTTTAATAACTATAGGTGCATTTTGAACATTAACACCTGCTTTTGCTGATATATTAATAGGCTTTTGAGATACGATTGTAATCTTAGTATAACCTTTACAACCTCCTGACACATATGGTTGTGTTTTTATTGATATCCCTGAAATTTCATTCGAAACATTATCAATTACAGGCTTTCCACATATTGAATTTTGAGTCTCAGGCAATAAAATAACATAAGTGTTATTTGCTTTCTCATTAACATAAACAGGACTATTATAAGGTTTTGATGTCACAACATGAACATTAACCCCACCAGAAGAATCCTTATTAAGCTTTAAATTTACAACACTATTTTTAAACTCTTCACCCACAACCGGATTAAGAGTTACTAATGCTGCACATAATATCAATGCTTTTTTTGCAAATCTACACTTCATTCCAAAGATATTTTAACACAATCATAGAAATATGTATAATTGTAAAGATTATTTGAAGTTGTGAAATTGAACAAAAAAATAAAAACTTTATAAAAGAGTAAGAGATAAACAAGAGAGCAAAATTAAATTGCAAAATTAATCCATTAGGATTTATCTCAAATAAAGCGTTAAACACAGTAAATAAAAGAAAGGAGTCAGTTTTTGAGAGTTACATTAAAGAGTAAAGATGTAATAAAAATCAAAATCAGTCATAGATATTTTGATACTTGCTAAAAAAACTGATTTAATAGGCTACACAAGACTGAGGAGAAAAACGTTTAAATAAAAAAATAAGTTAAAAAAAGATTAATTTCTTTGGGAGCTGCAAGATGAGTACAATTTCACAATATACATTTACAAATGCATTTAATACAGACAAATTAACACAAAGACAAGTTCAA
>CALUUV010000008.1 GCA_944324055.1 Candidatus Gastranaerophilales bacterium
ATTTTGATGGAAAATGTAACAATTGGTAGATATTCTCAAATTAATCGTGCTATTATAGATAAGAACGTAGATATTCCGCCATATACCAAAATTGGTTTTAATAGGGAAGAAGATGAAAGCCGCGGTTTTTATGTGTCAGAAGGTGGAGTAACTGTTGTTCCAAAGGGAGCAAAGTTAAAATAATAGCGAAATATAATGGAGATTTGAGATGGACGAAAACAATGGATTAAAAAGGTTTACTACTGTAAAATTTTTGAATTTTGCATTAGGGTTTTTAGGCTTACAGTTTGCTTGGCAGATGAGAATAATTTTGTCAGCACCTGTAACAGAAAGCTTAGGGGCATCACCTTTTATATATGGTTTGATTTGGTTAGCAGGACCATTTACTGGTATGGTTGTTCAACCATTAATTGGTGCAATAAGTGATAATACCAAATCAAGATTCGGTCGTCGTCGTCCATATTTATTTATGGGAGCTTTAATTAGTGCATTGGCACTTTGGGCATTCCCTAATTCTGATATAATTGCAGGTTTTTTAGGGCATGTTTTTAGATTCCCTATTCCTGTATGGTTAGGTTTATTTGTTGCAGCGATTATGATTTGGATTATTGATGCGTGTATTAATATTGCTCAAGGTCCTTATAGAGCTTTAGTTCCAGATGTTGTTCCTCAAGAACAGCATGCTGTTGCAAATTCTTATATTAGCTTAGCAATTGGTTTAGGTTCTGTAATTGCAGCAGGAACTGCTCCATTTTTACAATATGTTTTTCATTATCAAATGTCTATTCAAAATCAATTTATTATGGCAGCGTTAGCCTTTTTACTTGCAATGACTTGGACTTGTTTATCAATTCAAGAAAAAGATTCAAGAAAAGCAGATGTACAAGATAATGAAGCTGATAAACCAAAAGGAAGCTTTATGAACGATTTGAAAGAATTCTTCTTGCTATCTCCTCAAGTAGGTAAAATATGTTTAATGCAATTTTTTACTTGGATAGGAATGATGTGTATGATGATATTCTTTACAAGTTATTCAATTCATACAGTTTTTCATATTCCAGATTTAAGCAGTATGTCTGCTGAATTAATTGAAAAATTTTCAGCATTACAAGTTGATGCAACAAATTATTCATCAATATGTTTTGCAATATTTAATCTTGTATGTTTCTTAATTGCAATTCCAATTGGTGTTTTGGCTGAGAAATATGGAAATAAAAAAGTTCATATTATAGCATTGTTATCAATGGTTGTTGCATATTTAGGCATGGGATTTTTTGATAATCAAATAGTTGTTGCTGTGTTTATGGCATTATCAGGTATTGGTTGGGCAAGTGTTTGTGCTCTCCCATTTGCAATGTTGTCTAAATTTATTATTCCAGGAACTGAAGGCTCAGTAATGGGTATATTTAATATTTTTATTGCAGGTCCTCAAGTAGTAGTTTGTACATTAGTTTCTTGGATAATTAAAAAATGTGTATTTAATACTCCAATGGGAATAAATTATCACTGGGAATACACTTTCTTTATAGGTGCTGCTTGTTTATTATTGGCAGCAATTACTACAAGTACTATACATGAAAAGAAGTAGTGAGGAATTAAATGGCTGATAAAATTGTAATTTTTTCAGGCAAACAATATTCAGGTAAAGATACAGCAGCTAAAATTTTACTTGAAGAACTTCCTGAATATAAGCGTTGTGCGATGGGTGACATAATAAAATTAGAATATGGACGTCAGCATAATCTTACTTATGAAGAAATTGAAAAAAATAAATCACAATATAGAGCCGGCTTAATTGAGCTAGGGAATTGGGGACGTGCACAATCTCCAGATTATTGGCTTGAAAAGATTATACAAACAGATGGCAAAATTATGGTTACAGATGTTAGAGTTCAGCATGAGTATGATGTATTCAAGAATGCTGGAGCAATAACAATAAGAGTTGAGGCTTCTCGTGATGTAAGAGCTAAACGTGGAGATTTAGTTGGAGAAGATGATATAACAGAAGTAGGACTTGACCATATAAAAGATTGGGATTATGTTATAGATAATAATTCTTCGTATGAGGATTTTAAAGCAAAAGTATTGGAATTAAAGAAATATTTGTAAGGGAGTAGGTTTTGAAAACTTTAGATATAATTGTTCCTGTATATAATGAAGAAGATTGTATTGAGGAAACATTTAATCGTTTATGTAATGTAAGAAATAGTTTAAAAGACAAGTTGGATACTTATTTTTTATTTGTTAATGATGGGTCTAGAGATTCAAGTATTGATATTTTAAAAAAATTGTCAAATGAAAATTATTTTGTCAAAGTTATAGATTTCTCTAGAAATTTTGGGCATCAAATTGCAGTAACAGCAGGTTTAGAAAATACAAATGCTGATTATGTAGCAATTATTGATGCAGATTTACAAGATCCTCCAGAATTAATTGTCGATATGTATAACAAATCTCTAGAGGGTTATGATATTGTTTATGGAAAACGTCTAAAGCGTGAGAATGAAACTGTATTCAAGAAAGTTACAGCATTTGGCTTTTATAGAGTTTTAAATTCTTTATGTAATTTAGATATTCCAACAGATACAGGTGATTTTAGGTTTATTACTAAAGATGTTGTTCAAGCATTAAAACAAATGCCAGAACATAATAGATTTATAAGAGGCATGGTACCTTGGGTTGGTTTCAAATCAGCACCTATTGAATTTAATAGAGATGAAAGATTTGCTGGTGAAACACATTATCCATTAAAGGCAATGCTTAAACTTGCTGCTAATGGTATATTCTCATTTTCATTAGTACCATTAAAAGCTTTAAATTGGATAGGAATATTTTTATTTATTCTTTCATTGGTTGCTTTAATAAAAATGAATTTATTATCTGCAACTATATTATTTGTTGCATCTGTTCAATTGTTTGCAATGGCAACATTAGGTGCTTATATCGGAAGAATATATGAAGAAGTTCTAAAACGTCCATTGTATATAGTTAAAGATAAATATAATTTATAGGGAATGTTATGCAAAAAATTAAACAGTTTTATAATGAAAATCCAGAAAAATTTTATTTAATAGTATTGGGGATATTATCAGTATTATTTTTATTTCTAGGAATGGGCTCATACCCATTAGTTGATGTTGATGAAACAAGATATGCTGTAATGTCGAGAGATTTATTAGGGCATAATTGGAATTTCTTGATGCTTAATGGTGTGCCTTTTATTGAAAAACCTCCATTATATTTCTGGTTTACTGCTTTATCAATAAAATTGTTTGGTTTTAACGAATATGCAATACGTCTTCCAATGTCTTTATTAGCATTGATTACTGTATATTTTACATATTTTGTTGGAAAAGTTGTAAAATCTGAAAAATTTGGTTTCTTCGCTGCAGCTATTTTGTTATCAAACGTTTATTTTGTAATGCTTACGCGTGTAGCGATAATTGATATGGTCTTTACAGCGTTTTTAACTTGGACTATATATTGTGGTTTATTGACTGATTATGTTCAAGATAAAAACAAAAAGTATCTATGGTGGGCATTTTATTTATTTGCATCTTTTGCATTTTTAGCAAAAGGGTTGTTAGCAATAGTATTCCCTGTTGCAATAATTGGGCTTCATAGATTAATAAAAAAAGATGTTAAAGAAATATTCCGTCTCGTAAATATTTTACCAGGGGTGGTATTATTTTTACTTATAAATACTCCATGGCATTTAGCAATGTATAAAGAATATGGATTTGATTTCATATGGACTTATTTTATCTTGCATCACTTTGAACGTTTAGTAAATGCTGATGCTTTGGGTAAAACAAGACCATTTTTATACTTTATTCCTGTATTCTTTGTAGGTTTCATGCCTTGGTCTATTCATTTTATTGGCTCAATTGTTGATTTCTTTAAGAAAAAACAATATAAAGACAATATAACTCTATTCTGGGGAATATATTTTATAATAATATTCTTATTATTTAGTGTTGCAAGTGGTAAATTACCTACATATGTTTTACCTTGTGTTCCTCCAGCAGCTTTCTTAGTTGCTGAATATATTTTAGATAAGAATAAAAAATGGTTTTATATTCCTGTATCAGTAGCCTTGTTTGCAACATTTGTAGCAATAATAGTATTAAGAACAGTTGTTTATAATGGTGGAATGAGTGAATTAGTTGATTATTCTAAAATTGCAGAAAACTCAGAATATCATCTAGTTACATATAACATGCAAATAAAACCTTCAATCTTTTTAAATTATAAAAAAGATTATGCTGATTTAATTTTAGAAGATAATCTTTCAGATTTAAAAGGAGTAGTTGAAAAGAATAAAAAAGTTTTATTAATAGTAAAAAATAAAAATATGAGTAATTCACCAAATAATTCTTATGTGGTGTCTAATTTTACTCTTGTTAAGTCAGGTAAAAAATATAGCTTATATAAGCTTAAATAACCTTAAAAATTCTCCATGAATTTTTTAAGTAAGCTTGTATCATAAGGTTTAGTTTCTTTTGACGGATCGTATTTTTTATTTCTGATATTAGCGCTTGGAATTGTTAAAACATTATATTGGCTGTCAGGATTATTTTTAGGAATGATTTGTGTATCAGTTCCTATACACTTGTCTCCTGCATATAAAAATGCCTTGTTTTCTTTTTGAGTTTCATTTTCTTGTATTCTTAATACAGGTTTCCCATTTGATGTTGTGTAAAATCTTGAAAACTTAGGCTCTTCACCTTGTTTTTGTACTAAAGTTCTGTATTCTTTATTTTGTATTTTAGATCTTCTAAATAATTTGAATAAATACTTATGTTCATTCTTTTCAATTTCAGCATTATTAGCTAGGTTTTTACCTTTATAAGATTTTACAAACCTAGTAATGTATTTTCCATTAGGCATTTCTTCTTTTTTAATTAATATTCTTTGAATTATGTTCCCTTTAGGGTTTCCAATAATTATTTCTTGGTATTTAAATTTGTCTTTAATATTTTCAAGTGTAATTTTAAGATTTCCATTTTTCAATCTATCTTGTCTTTGACTTGTTACAAATTCTCCAATTACTGGTTTAAATTTCTTATATTTGTTTAATATTCCGTTATTATTAGATTTTCTTGCAAATATTAAATCAGGTAGGAAGAATAATCCAAGCATAAGAGCAGTAGAAATTACTCCATTTAAAATCTGCATACCTTTACTATGTCCTTTAGGAGTAATTATTTGGGGAGTATTTGTTTTTTCAAATGAATCTGGCTTGTTTTCTGTTTTAGGTGTACTAATATTATTTTCGACTTTATTAGTGTTATTAGTTTTAATTTGATTATTAAGAGTTTGAGTAATCAAATTATTATTAGTTGCTTGAATTTCTGCCATAATTTCCTAACCTTTGTTCGTTTTAAAACAATAAAATGTAAATTTTTGCTAGTTTGGCAATAATAATTTACATTAATATTTTGAAAAAAAGTTGGTTTATGTTATTATCAAGAAAAAGTGAAGACATATATTAAAGGAGTTTTTATGATTTCTGTAAACGATCTTAAAACAGGTTTGACATTACAATTAGATAACGGACTATGGTCAGTAGTTGAATTTTTACACGTAAAACCAGGTAAAGGTGCTGCATTTGTTCGTTCAAAATTAAAAAACGTTGAAACAGGCCAAGTTGTTGAAAAAACATTCAGAGCTGGTGAAAAAGTTGCAAAAGCTACATTAGATAGACGTGAAATGCAATATTTATATAAAGAAGGTAACGATTATGTAATGATGGATATGGAATCTTATGAACAAATTCCAGTTCCAGAAAATCATATCGGCGATGGTGTTAAATATCTAAAAGAAAATATGACAGTACAAGTATTATTCCATGATGGGAAAATCATTGGTTTAGATATTCCAGCACACGTTGAATTAACAGTTGTTGATACACCTCCATCAGAAAAAGGAAATACATCACAAGGTGGAACAAAACCTGCAACATTAGAAACAGGTGCAGTAGTTAACGTTCCATTCTTTATTGCAAATGGAGATGTAATTAGAGTAGATACTAGATCAAACGAATACTTAGATCGTTGCTAGTTGAAAGAGAAGGAAAAATGATGAAATTTGAAGTAGATTATATAGAAAAATTAGCAAAAATTGTTGCCGATAATGAATTAACAGAAATTTCATTAGAAGATGGCGAACAAGCAATTACAATAAGAAAAGATTTACCAGAAGTAGCAGTATCAGCAGCTCCAGTAGCTCCAGCTTATGCTCCAGCACCTGTTGCAGCAGCACCAGCAGCTCCAGCAGCATCTGAACCAGCAAAAGCAGCAGAATCTGCTCATAAAGGTAAAGCAATTACTTCTCCAATGGTTGGAACTTTCTACGCTTCACCATCACCAGATGCTGCTTCATTTGTAGAAGTTGGAAAAACTATTTCACAAGGAGATGTAGTTTGTATTATTGAAGCTATGAAACTTATGAATGAAATTGAATCAGAATTTTCTGGTACTATTACTGAAATATGTGTAAAAGATGGTCAGCCAGTTGAATACGGCCAACCATTAATGTATGTAGAATAAAGAAGTGTTTAAATATAGAGGCTGTTGTATGACATCAGCCTCTTTTTAAATAGTTGGGAAGAAGATAGTTATGTTTAAAAAGGTATTGATAGCAAACAGAGGTGAGATTGCTGTAAGAGTAATAAGAGCTTGTAGAGAATTAGGAATTCCTACAGTTGCAATTTATTCTGAAGCAGATGCCGATTCATTACATGTAAGATTAGCAACAGATGCTTATTGTATAGGACCAGCTCCAAGTAATAAGAGTTATTTGAGTATTCCTGCAATCATATCAACAGCATTAATGACAGGTGCTGATGCAATTCACCCAGGATATGGTTTTATGTCAGAAAGAGCTGATTTTGCTGAAATTTGTGCTCAACATGGTATCAAGTTCATTGGACCCACAGCAGAAGCTATGCGTAAAATGGGTGACAAAGCAACAGCAAGAAAAACCATGATTGAAAATGATGTTCCAGTTACTCCAGGTACTGGAATTGTAAAAACAGTAGAAGAAGTTCAAGCATTTGCAAATAGAGTAGGTTATCCTATCATATTAAAAGCTACTGCAGGTGGCGGTGGTAAAGGTATGAGAATTTGTAGAGAAGATGCTGATGTTGAAGTTAACTTAAATTTATGTCAGTCTGAAGCTCAGAATTTCTTTGGTAATCCTGATGTTTACGCTGAAAAATATCTTGAAAATCCAAGACATATTGAAGTTCAAATTTTGGCGGATCAACATGGAAATGTTATTCATTTAGGCGAAAGAGATTGTTCAATTCAAAGACGTCACCAAAAATTATTAGAAGAAGCTCCATCTCCAGCAATTGATGAAAAAACAAGAGCTGAAATGGGTGCAGCAGCTGTAAGAGCAGCAAAAGCTATTAATTATGAAGGTGCTGGTACATGTGAATTCTTGCTTGACCATGACGGTAAATGGTACTTCATGGAAATGAATACTCGTGTTCAAGTAGAACATTGTGTAACTGAAATGATTTCAAGAATTGATATTGTAAGAGAACAAATTTTAGTTGCATCAGGTGAAAAATTAGGTTATACACAAGATCAAGTACAATTAAGAGGACATGCTATTGAATGTCGTATCAATGCAGAAGATCCTGAAAAAGATTTCATGCCTTGTCCTGGTAAAATTGATGGATATTTTGCTCCAGGTGGCTTTGGAATAAGAGTTGATTCTCATGTATATCCTGGTTACTCAATTCCTCCATATTACGATTCAATGATTGGTAAATTAATATGTTGGGGCGAAACAAGAAACGCTGCTAGACGTAGAATGTATCAAGCATTGAAAGAATATGTTGTAACAGGTATTAAGACAACAATACCTTTCCACCAAGAAATTGTTGAAGATGAAGTCTTTATTAGTGGTAAATTTAATACAGGCTTTATTGAAGATTTCTATAAAAGAAAAGGTAAATAAGCTTATAAATACTTATAAATAAATAAAAAGAAGGAAGTTGATGCTTTCTTCTTTTTTTTATTAAGCATGTGGGTGAGATGTGTTATAAACATCTTTAAGATGTTGAGTTGAAATATGGGTATAAATTTGTGTATTAGAAATACTTGTGTGTCCTAATAGCTCTTGTACAACTCTTAAATCAGCACCATTTTCAATTAATCTAGTCGCAAAGCTGTGTCTAAAAACGTGTGGTGTTACGTGTTTTGGTAGTTGAATTTTTTCAACTATTTGGTTAATCACATTTCTAATAGTTCTAGTTTGCAACCTATATCCGGTATTATTAATAAAAACAGGGCTTGAATCAGATTCATCAACTTTTATTCCATTTACCCCAGCAACAAGTGGTCTTGCTGTTTTTATATATTGTTCAAGGTATTTTTTAGCCCTATTTGATATTAAAACAATTCTTTCTTTTGCACCTTTACCAAATACTCTTATTTCATTATTATCAAGTTCTAAATCTTCAAAATTTAAACCACTTAATTCTGATACACGCATGCCAGTAGCCCATAATAGTTCAAGTATAGCTTTATTTCTAAAGCCAGCAGGTGTATTAATTTCAACATTATCAAGAATTTTTTCCATTTCATCATCAGTTAAAAACTTAGGAAGAGTTTTCCCTTTTTTAGGTGCAATAAGTGAGTCAGCAGGATTTACCTCGATAAGTCTTTCTCTATATAAGTATTTGTAAAAACCTCTAATAGAGGCAATTTTCCTAAGAATTGTAGTTTTTTTATAATTGAACCTTTGAATAAAATGTTGATATTCTCTTAATTTATTAAGGTCAACTTTTAGGCAATCTGAGTTAAGCCATATTAAAAAACTTACTATATCTGATGCATAACCTTTAATTGTATGTTCAGAATAGTTTTTTTCGAAAGATAAATAAGTTTTAAAATCTTCCAGATATTGTTTTTGCATAAATCTCCTGTGTATAATTTATTGCAATTTGCTCTAGAATATTATACAATAACTTTAATATAGTTGGTAGTTGATTGAGGTTAAGTATGAAGTTAAAAAATATATCATTGTCCGTTTTATCATTAGTTATTGCAGCAAATATTTCTGTTGCGGCTCCAGTAGCAAAACAAGTAGATTCTGTTGTTGACAAAAAATTGTCAGAAATCAATCTTTGTATTGAAAACAATGATTTTAGAGGTGCTGATAGATTGATTTATCAATCAGCTGCAGAGTATCCATCAGAAGTTCAGTTCCAAATTGCATCTGCAATATCATTAGCTCAACAAGATAAGTTGGATTCTGCACAAGATATATTAGATACAATAAAAAAATCTTCATTAAAATATGCTGATTATTATTATGCTCAAGCAGCAGTTTATTTAAAAAGAATAGATACCTCAGACATGCGCTTTAGAGCAAAAAATGAAACATTAATTCAATTAGCTATTAATCAATTAAATTATTCTTTAAAAATTAATCCAAAGAATGCAAAAGTATATAATGCAATAGGTGTTGCTGAGTTAAAACGTGGTGATTTATACCAAGCTCAAGTTAATTTTGAAAAAGCATTACAAGTTAATCAAAAATATGCAACTGCTATGGATAATTTAGGTTCTGTTTATTACATCACTAATGAATTAGATAAAGCAGAAGTTTATTATAAAAAGGCTCAAAGCTTAAATCCAACATCTGCTACATTATATTATCACTTAGCTCAAGTTGCTTATAAAAAAGATGATTTACAAAAGGCATTATATTATGCAAACAAATCATTATTATTAAACCCAAAATCAACTTATGCTTATAATTTAATTGGTGAAGTATATAGAAAACAAGGAAATGAAGCAGCTGCTATTACTTCATTCCAAAAATCTATATTTTTAATGCCAGAAAATGTTGAAGCTTATATAAATTTAGCTGGAGTGTATGAAGCAAGAGGGGACATGCCAGCAGCAATCGAACAATTAAAAACTTGCTATTCACTTCAACCTGATAATGATTCAGTAAAATTAAATTTAGCAGATATGATTCTTGCATCTGGTCAATATGAAGATGCTATCAAATATTACTCTGAGTTATCTGATAAGTATAAAACAGAGTCAATAGAAGGTATTGCTTCTGCATATTTTGCTTTAGCAACTGAATCAGCAAATAAATCAATGTTTAAATCAAACAGACGCTTAGCTGATGCGCTTGTTTATATTGATAAAGCAATAAAAGAAAATCCTGATAATTTAGAGTTATATTTAACAAAATCTAAATTAACAAGATTAATTCATAATCAAGTAGAATCAAAAGAAGTTCTTCTTAAGATTGTTTCTGCTCCAAACGTAAATGTCCCAGATTTATTAACAAAAGGAAATGCATATATTGCATTACAACAATATAGAGATGCAAGAAACATCTTTACACAAGCTGTTAAAACAGATAAAAATGTTGAAAATGAGCTAAATTTAGCAGAATACTTTACATATAATAAACAATATAAGCATGCAAAAGATTCATTAAATAAAGTATTAACAAAAGAACCTGAAAATGCAGATGCTTTAAATAATTTAGCTTTTGTAAATAAAGTAATCGAACAATCAAATGTTCATTATAAGAATGCAGTATACTTTAAAAAAGAAGGTGATAAATTCTTCCAAAAAGTATATTTAAATAAATCATTAAAACTTGATCCAAATAATATTGATTCAAATTTAATGTTAGCAAAAGTTCTTAAGAAAGAAAAAGATATCTATGGAGCTAATAAATGCTATAAAGTTGTTTTAGGAGCTTCTGATAATGAGAAACAAGTAAAGAAAGTTGCTCGTTGGTCACGTAAGTTGGATAAGAAAATAGCAAAATTAGAAGCAAAAAATGCTAAAAAGGCAGCAAAGAATAAGTCTGTTAAACAACAAGATGTTTTACAAGATAATAATGTTGTTCCAATAAACAATGATTCAAGTGAAACATCAAGAGAACAAATTGTTCCAGCGGTTCAAGAACAACAAGTCGAAAATAATAACTAAGCAATGATGAATATATTTAAGACATTTGAATTATTTTTACGAGAACCCTTAAGCTTGTTTAGACAAGGTCTAGTTCATATTGCTAGTATTCAAGACAATATTTTTGCTAAAAAGACTTCAATAAATGTTGATTTATTAAAGAATAAAGCTCAAATTACTGTTGTTAACAATGAGAAGGTATATAATTTATTAAAATTGGTTACATACAGAGCTAAACAAAAGAGTAGTGATAAGGTATTAGTAGAAAGATGAAATATTTAGCTTCAAAATTCATAATAAGCGCAGAAAAATTATCTCAATGCCCAGAAACTACACTTGATGAATTCCCTTTGTTAGGACGTTCTAATGTTGGAAAATCGTCATTTATTAATGCTCTTGCGAATAATAAAAAATTAGCAAAGACATCAAATACTCCAGGTAAGACAAGATTAATAAATTATTTTAATTTTTCAGATAAATTTATGATAGCTGACTTACCTGGTTATGGTTATGCAAAAGTTTCAAGAGAAGCTCAAGCTAGATGGCAAAAGTATTTAGAAGAATATCTTTTAAATAGATCACAAATAAAAAGTTTAGTTCAGTTAATTGATTCAAGACATGATATTCAAAAAAATGATTATCAAATGAGAGAATGGGTAAATGCTTACAATTTACCGATTATAACTATTGCGACAAAAATAGATTATGTTCCTAAAAATAAAGTTATTAATGTTATTACAAAAATTAAGAAAGAGTTTGGTGGAATAGTACTTCCATTTAGTTCTGTGGAACATAGATATAATGAAGATGTTTTAGATTTCTTTATGAATAATCAGTAAAAAGACCTTGAAAAACTTCAAGGCCTTTTTTATTAGAAAGGAAATTTCTATTATGATTTAGATTACGCAGCTTGGTTTACTGCATTTTGTGCGTTTGGTTGCATTTCAATAGTTTTTGCAGTTTGTCCTTCTTGAGGAGCATTTAAGCTAGCAAGAGCTTCAGTTGCTGCATCTGCTACTTGTTGTCTTGAGTCATTTTGAGCGATTGTATATAAAGTTGTTAACTCAGGTTTGTACTCAGGTCTTTGAACATATCTCAAAGCATCGATAGCAGAAGCTGCCATATCAGGGTTATCACTTGTTTTTAATGTAGTGATAATAGCTTTAGCACCAGGTAGATCACTTAATGGAACTACTGTACCTGATTGTTTTTCGATTTCATCTGCATAAGTTTTTTGTAAAATTGCAGTTGTGAACATTGCATATTCTTTGTTACGTTCTGCTTGTTCCATTGGAGAAAGTTTATTACCTTCTTCTTCTTCTTGAGGAGTTAAAGCAAATGGTAACTTAGCTGTTTTTGGATCTTGTCCAGCTTTTACAGCATCTTCAACTGCTTTATCATTTTGTGCCATTTTATCTCTGATTTCTAATTGTTTATCAGTAGGGCCAGCTAATTTTGTTGAATCTACATTCATAATATCAATTAATTTATCAAAGATATTTTCTTGAACGTATGGAATAACATCTTCTTGATTATTTAAACCTTTTTTAGCGATATCTTCCATTGCTAATGCTTGAACGTCGTAATCTGGACTACTTAAACCTTTAAAAGCTTCTTCAGCTACGTTTTGAGGTCCTTGATTTGTTTCCGGTTTTACATCAACTTTTGGTTGTTCAGTAGGTTGTTGAACTTGTGGTTGTTGTGGTTGAGTTGTATCTAAAACTGGAGGAGGAACTTGTGTTGGTTGAGCTGGAGCTTGTGCTGGTGCTTCAGGTTGAGCTGGAGCAGGAGCAGGTGCTGGAGCTTGTGGCTTATATGGTTCCATATTTACCGGCGGATAATAAGGCATTGCCGGTGGAGCATTAAGCGTTGGAGTATCTAAGTTGATTTGTACTGCGTTGTAACTTGGAGCAAAAGCCGGCTTACGAGCAGGTGCTTGTGGAGCTGGTTGCATCCCATAACTTTGTGGGGCTTGTATCATAATATTTCCTTTCCTAATCTTCTACGCCTACATTAATAATAAAAATTGAAGGCGTTTAAAAATTGCTATTTGAAAAAAATCTTATTTACATTACTTAACAAAGTAAGTAATTATGCAATCCAACTTTTTTGTCCTTCAGCAACTGGTGGAGCAGGAGGTGCTGGTGGTACATTTAATGTTGGTTGTGCTAAGTTTAATTGAACAGCGTTATAACTTGGTTTGAAATCATAAGCCGGATATGCTTGTTGTACATTACATGCTGGCATTGTTGTTGTCATTGTTTAATCCTTTCATTATGTATTTACTATTCAACACTTGATTAATAACATGTAAAAAATATTTTTTGTTAGCATGTAAGGTTTTTGTTACATTAATTAACAAAAAATATTCTGATATTTGTTTGTATAATAAATTTTTATGTGGTAAAATACTGTCAATTTAGATATATGAGGGGTTATTATGCCAAAGCAAAATGTTGAAAAAATTATTAATATAGCAAGAGGATTAGAAAAGGCTGATTTAGTCATTAAAAATGCAAACATTATAAATGTATTATCAGAAGAGATACATTTGGCAGATGTTGCAATTGCAGATGGAATAATTGCCGGTATTGGTAAAGGTTATTCTGGAGTAAAAGAGATTGATATAAATGGAGCATATTTATCTCCATCATTTATTGATGGTCATGTTCACATTGAAAGTTCTATGTTACTTCCAGCAGAATTCGCTAAAGCTGTTGTTCCTGCAGGTACAACAACTGCAATTATTGACCCTCATGAAATTTCAAATGTTTTAGGTTTGCAAGGTATTAGCTTTATGAGAGAAGCAGTACAAGGATTACCAATGGATGTATATACAATGCTTCCTTCTTGTGTTCCTGCAACTCCTTTTGAAACATCTGGTTTTGATTTAAATAGCTATGATTTGTCATTATTAATAGATAAACCTTGGGTTTTAGGTATAGCTGAAATGATGAATTTCCCAGGGGTATTAAACAAGGATAAAAACGTAATGGCGAAGCTAGAACTAGCTAAATCAAAAGATAAAAGAATTGATGGACATGCTCCTTGTTTAAATGATAAAGATTTATGTGCTTATATTGCAGCAGGTGTTACATCTGATCATGAATGTACTACACCTGAAGAAGCAATAGAAAAATTAAGAAAAGGTATGTATATAATGATAAGAGAGGGTTCTGCTGCAAAAGATTTAAGAGCATTACTTCCTGTCTTATTAGAAAAAAATACTAGAAAATGTATATTTGTAACAGATGACAGACATCCTGAAGATTTGTTAGAACATATTAATTCAATGGTAAGAATTGCTGTTGAAGCTGGTGTTCCGGCAATAAAAGCAATTCAAATGGCAAGTTTGAATACTGCTGAATACTTTAAAATCCAAAATCTTGGTGCTATTGCTCCAGGTTATAAAGCTGATTTTCTAGTTCTACCTGATTTAAAAACATTTAAGCCTGATATGGTATTTAAAAAAGGTCAATTAGTTGCTCAAAATGGAAAACTAATTGCAGATATAGATCAAAGAGAAATTCCTGCAGTAAGGGGTTCTGTTAACGTAAAATGGATTAAGTATGAAGATTTTAAAATTGAAGCAAAATCTGATACTGTAAAAGCTATTGAGGTAATTCCTCGTCAATTAATTACAAAATGCGTAAAATCAAAAATAAATGTTGTTGACGGCTTTGCAGAAAGTAATTTAGAAACAGATACATTAAAGATTTGCGTTATAGAACGTCATAGAGCTGGCGGTAACTTTGCAAAGGGCTTTGTTAAAGGGTTTAATATAAAATCTGGGGCAATGGCTTCAACCGTTTCCCATGACTCACACAACATGGTTGTAATTGGAACTAATGATTCTGATATGTACACAGCAGCAGTTGAACTTATTAAATCTCAAGGTGGTAAGATTGTTGTTAATAATGGTGAGGTTTTAGCTCACTTACCATTGCCTATTGCAGGTATCATTTCTGATTCCGATTTTGCTACTGTTGTAAATAAGAGCATGGAGTTAAACCAAGCAGCTAAAAATATTGGGTGTCAAATAGAAGATCCATTTATGACAATGGCATTCTTATCTTTACCTGTTATTCCAGAACTTAAAATAACAGATAAAGGCGTGTTTGATACTACAAAATTTGAGTTTGTTGATATTTTCGAACAACCAGTTGCGGCTCGTTAAATATAATGTTTTAACTCAATTTACATATTTGTAAATCAAAATTTTTTCTGATATTATTATGCTATGGACAGTTCAGTGGATACAAAAAAACAAAATACTAGTTTTAATTTAAAAGAATATACAAATTTGATTGAAACTGTTTCGAAAGTTGAATTTTCAAAAATTTCATCTTACGGCTTAATTGAGTACCCTGAAATTGTTAATTTAGCAACCCATACTGTTTATATAATTTTAAATAACAAAAACCCTAATTTATATAACAATGCTTATTTAACAAAAGCAATTAAATGGGCTATAAGAAACGAAGTTAGAAGACGTTATAAATGGTATAGTCTAAAAAATAATCAACCTGCTGCAAATAATTCTGATATGCGTGAGGTTGTTTATAAATCAATATTATCAGTAGAAGAAATGGCAGATGCTGAAAATCCTGTAATTATTAAGGATAATTCTCAAACTCCTGAAGAACAAGCAGAGTTTGAAGAATTAAAAGAAAGGATTATTAAAGCAATTCATCATTTACCAGAGAGGGAAAGAGGACTTGTTGAAGCAAAATTTTTCCAAGATAAAAAGTTAAAGGATATTTCTGTTGAGTTCAATATTTCGCAATCTCGAATATCTAGAATTATTCAAAATGCATTGGACAAAGTTAGAAGAGAATTATTAAAACAGGAAGAAAAATGAATATAATATTTGAAAAATCAAACAATGTGGATGGGGTTAATATAACAAATGATGATATAAAGCCAATAGGTATTTCCTCTGAGTTTTTAAGAGAAGATAAGATTGGTTTACCTCAATTACCAGAAATTGAAGTAATGCGTCATTATAAGTCACTTAGTGATATGAATTTTTGTGTTGAATCAGGAATGTATCCTTTAGGTTCTTGCACAATGAAATATAACCCTAAAGTGAATGAATACTTAGCTTCATTAGAAGGTTTTTCAATGCTACATCCATTAATGTCTGACGAAGATTCTCAAGGTGCTCTACAATTAATGTACAACCTTCAAGAAGCTTTAAAAGTAATAACAGGAATGGATGCAATTACATTACAGCCAGCTGCTGGTGCTCACGGTGAGCTAACTGGTATGATGGTGATTAAAAAATATTTTGAATCAATTGGTGAAAACCGTACAAAGGTAATTATCCCAGATTCAGGACACGGAACTAATCCTGCTAGTGCAATGATGTGCGGATATCAAATTGTACAAGTTAAGTCAAATGACAGAGGCTTAGTTGACGTTAGTGATTTAAAAGCAATTTTAGATAAGGATGTTGCTGCAATTATGATGACAAACCCTAATACTTTAGGTTTGTTTGAAGAAGATATCGTTGAAATTGCTGATTTAATGCATGAAAATGGTTCTTTATTATATTATGACGGTGCAAATTTAAATGCTATTATGGGATATTCAAATCCTGCAATAATGCATTTTGATGTTTGTCATATGAATTTACATAAAACTTTAGCAACTCCTCATGGTGGTGGTGGCCCTGGTGCTGGTCCAATTGGTGTTGTTGAAAAATTAAAGAAATTTTTACCAAAACCTACTATTGAATTTGATGGTAATAAGTATTATAGAAATTATGATTTACCTGAATCAATTGGTAAGGTAAAAGGTTTTTATGGAAATTTTGGTGTATTAGTTAGAGCATACGCATATGTACTTATGATGGGTATTAATCTTAAAAATGCTAGTGCAGATGCTGTGTTAAATGCTAATTATGTTTTAGAAAAATTAAAAGGTGCTTATGATGTTGCATACGATACTCGTTGTATGCATGAATTTGTTCTTTGTGGTGAAAAACAAAAAGAACAAGGAGCATCTACTTTATACATTGCAAAACGTTTGATGGATTATGGTTTCCATCCACCAACAGTATATTTCCCATTAATTGTTCATGAAGCAATGATGATTGAACCTACTGAGACAGAATGTAAAAAACGTTTGGATGATTTTATTGAGGTTATGCTAAAAATTGCAGATGAGATTAAATCTAATCCTGAAATAGTAACATCAGCACCTCATAATGCTGTGATTAAAAAGGTTGATGAAACTCAAGCAGCGCGTCATCCTGATTTAAAATATAGTGGTGATATAAATGGCTAAAAAAAAGAAAAAAATAAAAGTAGCCTTCCCTCATATGGGAACAATTTCATTGTGTTGGGCTGCTGCGTTAAGAAAAATCGGTTTAGAGGCATATGTTCCTCCTTATACAAGTAAAAGAACATTGTCATTAGGAACTAAGCATTCACCTGAAGCAATTTGTTTGCCTTATAAATTAATTTTAGGTAATTTCATTGAAGCAATAGAAGGCGGTGCTGATTATGTTGCTATGATTACATCTCCAGGAATTTGTAGACTTGGGGAATATGGTAATAATATAAAAAATACGCTTGAAGAATTAGGATATAAAGCAAATTATATAGAACTTTCTCTATATGATGGCTTTAGAGGTTTATATAGATTCTTAAAAGAGTTATCTGGAAAGAATAATCCTGTACAAATTATTAGAGCAATTAATATTTGTATGCGTAAAATTTTTGTAATTGATGAATTAGATTCAGTTTTATCATATTATAGAGCTCGTGAAATAAACGTTGGTGATGCAGAAAAACGTTATAAAAAGGCTCTGCAACTGATTGATGCTGCTGATAAAACTTCAGTTTTAAAAAAGGCAAGAGTGAAAGCTATTGATTTAATAAAATCTACTAAGATTGATCCAAAAAGAGAAGTTTTACATGTAGATTTAACAGGTGAAATTTTCTTAGTAAATGATGAATTCTCAAACCAAAATATAGAGAGAGAACTTGGTAGAATGGGTGTTCAAACTCGTAGAAGTTTAACCGTTGGTAGCTTTTTAAAAGATGCAATTATTCCAAAAGCATTTAGAAAAGAAGAAACACACTTAGAACGTGCAGAAAGAATGGCTAAACCTTATTTGACAAGAGATATCGGTGGTGATTCTTTAGAATGTGTATCAGATGTAGCTTACGCTGATGAAAGAGGTATTGACGGTATTATACATATAAGCCCATTTACTTGTATGCCAGAAATTATGACCCAAAATATTTTCCCATCAATGCGTGAAGATTGTTCAATTCCAATTTTAGCTTTAATTATGGATGAACAAACAGGTAAAGCTGGCTATATTACAAGATTAGAGGCATTTGTTGACTTAATGCGTCGTAAAAAACGCAAACTTTCTAAGGAGAAATAATGATTCAAAAAATTGCTATGTTTTTTAAAAATATATTAGATTGGATTAAATTTGATTTTTGTATTTTTAAATATTTTTCAGAAGCATTAAAAATAACAAATAGTAATATAATTTTGGCAACACCATTGATATTATTTACAATATTTGCAAGTACTTATTTAATAGTTGTACCTGCTAATCAAGTTATCAATCTTGGTTTAATTTTAATACTATTTTTTGCAATGACAGCGGCTTTTTTCTCTGGATGGTTTTATACTTTGAAGTTGGCAATAAATTCTTCTGATACAACTGAATTTGTAAAACCTGTTGCAAATACTCCAGAAGAAAAAGAAGCTGAACGCCAAACTGAAAATGTACAAGGTGATGTTTTTTATCTATTAAAACAGTTCCCAACAGGAGTTGGAAAATATTTCTTAGATTACTTCTTTATGGCAGCTTTATTCTTTTTACTATTAACTTTTATTATCTTATTTACATATAAAGCAGCCTACGCATTAATAGGTAGTATTGGTATTTCAAGCCCTGATTTATTTTTTGCATTATCAACCCCTGAAACAATGTTTGAATTGTTGAAATCTTTAACTCCAGAACAACAACAAAAATTAAGTCAGTGGAATATGTTCTTCTTGTTAACCACAACATTGTATTCATTTATAATAATGTTTTGGGCGCCAGAAGTTGTATTCAGAAAAATATCGGTATTAAATGCTTTGATTAGCTCTATTTCAAAACTATTTAAAAAATTCTTTAAATCTCTTACAATGTTTGCTTATTTAATGCTTTTATATCTAATAATTTCTTTATTATCAGTTATATTTGCATCAAAAGTAATAGGTTTTATATTAACAGTTTTATATTTCTATTTCTTAGTATATGCAGCAGTGTTAGTCTTTTTATTCTACAAAAAAGAGTTTATGGCAGATGAAAAAGAATAAAGTAATAGCAATTGTTGGCCCTACTGCAAGTGGTAAGACCAAGCTTGCGATTGATATGGCTCTTAATATGGATACTGAGATTATATCTGCAGATTCAAGACTTGTTTATATAGGTTTTGATATTGGAACTGCAAAACCAACTAAACAAGAACAAGAGCTTGTTAAGCATCATTTGATTGATATTGTTGAACCAGAAATCGATTATTCTGTTGCTGATTATGTTGATTTAGCAAAAGAAAAAATTAATGAAATTCATTCAAAAGGTAAAGTACCAATAGTTGCTGGTGGTACTGGATTGTATTTTAGAATTCTTTTAGAAAATTATGCGCTTCCTAGAATAGAAGCAAATCCAAAATTAAGACAAGAGCTAGAAGAAATGGATACTGATTCATTGTATAGTGAGTTGATTAAATTAGATCCAAAATCAGCTAAAAATATCCACAAGAATAATAGAGTAAGAGTAATAAGAGCATTAGAGGTTACTAAAACTTTAAATAAACCATTTTCTGAAGCTGTTGGTCTTAAAGATTGCGAATATGATGTGGAATGGGTTTTCCCACAGATTGAATCTAGAGAAGTGTTATACGATAGAATTAATAAGCGTGTTGATATCATGATTGAAGATGGGTTAATAGAAGAAACCCAATATTTATTAAATAAGCACGGACGCATAAAGAACTTAGTAAATACAATAGGATACCAAGAAATTATTGCTTATTTAGATGGAAATTATTCATTGGAGGAAGCAAAAGACCAAATTAAGCAAAACACACGCCGTTATGCTAAACGTCAATTAACTTGGTTTAGAAAAAATCCTAATTTGAATTTTGATATTTAGCTAAGCTTTTGTATCAACTTTATTTGTTTCTGGGGTATTAGGGATATTATTAATTGCTTTTTGGATTTTTTGTCCACCAGCAACCATATTTGCACCAATCATTGCAGAAATTCCAGCGGCAGGAATTGCGGCTATTAATTTAAAAGCACCTTTTTTGAAACAAGTTCCAAGAAGAGCAAGAGCACCTGCACCCATAGTCACATAACCTAAATTAATTTGGCTTTTAGCAAATGCATTAAGCTTTTCTTTGTTAGCTTTAATATTTTTATTGTCATTTTTTGTTAATTCATTAGCATTAAATTTTTGAGTATTATTAAAAACTTGTCCAAAGTTGCTAATACTAACCATAAACACCTCCAATTATCCTACACAATTAATTATAATGTAGAAAATAATTAAATTTTGCTAATAAGAGGTATTTATTTTACAAAAAGTAATAAACAAAAAGAAAAGGGGCTCTTCGCCCCTTTCCATTCTAAATGAACAAAAGTCAGTATTTTTAACTGATATATATATAAAGAAAAATTTTTCCATGCTTTTGCATGCTTTAATTATATTGTTACATTATTTACAAAAAAATAAATTACCCAAGTTACTTGATTATTTGTTGACATTAAAATATGGTTGTAGTTAGATAGAAGTATCTTAGTCGAAATTTTCGTGCTGGATTTGACGGCTCAAGATAGTGTTACAAGAAAAAAGGAGATAGGTAATGCCTACAATGAATCAGCTTGTACGTCAAGAACGTAAAAAGCTAAAAGACAAAACAAAATCTCCGGCTTTGATGAATTGTCCTCAAAGACGCGGAGTATGTACAAGGGTTTATACAACAACCCCTAAAAAACCAAACTCAGCACTTAGAAAAGTTGCCAGAGTAAGACTTACAAATGGTTTTGAAGTTACATCATACATTCCAGGTATCGGTCACAACTTACAAGAACACAGTGTTGTTCTTATAAGAGGTGGAAGGGTTAAAGACCTTCCAGGTGTAAGATATCACATCGTTCGTGGTACTTTAGATACAGCTGGTGTAGCTAACAGAGCTCAAAGCCGTTCTAAATACGGAGCTAAAAAGGGAGGTAAGAAATAATGTCAAGACGTTCTAAACCTGAAAGAAGAGTACCAGCTCCAGATCCAATTTATAATAACGTAGATATTTCTAAATTTATTAATAGAATTATGCGTCGTGGTAAAAAATCATTAGCAGAAAAAATCTTCTATGCAACAATGAAACGTATCGAAGAAAGAGTTAATGAAAATCCAATCGAAGTATTCCAAAAAGCATTAACAAATGCAACTCCATTATTGGAAGTAAAAGCAAGACGTATTGGTGGTTCTACTTACCAAGTACCTATTGAAGTTAAAGCTGATAGAGGTTTTGCTCTTGCATCTTCATGGTTAATCGCTGCGGCTAAAAATAGAGGCGGAAAATCTTTCATTGATAAATTAACAAATGAATTATTAGATGCTTCAAATGGTTCTGGTGCAGCTTGTAAAAAGCGTGAAGATACTCACAAAATGGCTGAAGCTAACAAAGCTTTCGCTCACTACAGATACTAATATTGTATTTAATATAGAAAAACTCTTACCATTAATTTTGGTAAGAGTTTTTTTATTGTGCTAATTATTCTTCTTTGGATTGTTCCGGTCTATATGAATCATCAATATCAATGATACTACCTTGTTCCTCTGAATGGTTAAATTGACCGTATGCTTTCTTTATTTTCGATTTGAATTTAATTCTATCAAGTTCAATTTTAACTGCAGCCATATTAGTTTTTAAGAGCTCAATATTTTCTTTTTCTTTAACTCTTAGTACATCTTCAAGTCTGTCAATTTCATCTTGTTCTTCTTGGGTAAATTTTGTACATTTTTTTGCTAGTTTAATTTGGATAAATAACTTATCATGGTTATTCATTTTATCCATAATTAAATCGTACATTTCCTTATTAATTAATTCATGGATTTCATCTGCCATGTTTAAAAGTTGGTTATAAAATAATAGTATTTGGTCAAATTGAGCCATATATCCCTTAATTATGCTTCAGTATCATCTATAAGAGGTGTTTGTTCAGCTTTTTCTTTTGCAGCGATATCGATTGCTTCAAGAAAAGCTGATCTTAAAACTTTTAATTCGCCAATAACGTATTCTAAGGCTTCTGTATCACGTCTTCTATTTACTTGATATAGTTTTCTAACAAGTTTATCGTAAAATCTAAATAAATGCTTTCCAACGTCAATACCGTTTTCTAAATCAATGGTTTTCATGAATTCTCTAAGAATTTTTTGGCATCCAATAACATTGTTGCAAATTTCTTCTGGGTTATTTGCATCAATAGCCTTTCTAGCTTTGATTAAAAATTGAATTGCCGCATCATACAGCATAATCATTAATTTTTCTGGTGTTGCTGTTAAGATTTCGTTATTTTTGTATTGATTTAAGTTTTTTGCATATGGGTTTAACATTTATACAGACCTATTGACTAATATACCTGATGCCATGTTTAGCTTTAACATTAATTGATTAATCTCTTCTGAGCTTATTTTTTCAACAAGCCTATCAGTTGTTTTGTCATAAAGCTCAAATATCTGACCATCTTTTGTTATTTTAACATAAAAAGTATGGTTGTCTAAATCATCTTTTGAAATATTAATATTTGAGGTTCCTGTTTGAGAGTTTTCTTCTTGGTTTTCTTCATCAGACTCATAAACAGAAGCTTCATCATCCTCTTCTTCTTGACCTTTACCAGAACCGTGATGTCCATCTTCTTTAACTTTCATCTGGGTTTCTAGTTTATCAACTTGTTTGTTTTCGTCGTCTTTAGCAATGGCTTCTTCTGTTTGCATAGCAAAATCACGAGAGGTTGCTTCTCTAAGCATCCCTGTATTTGCCATTGATAATCCATCCATTCCCATAAGAAAACCTCATAATTAATATATTAATATTATATGTTATAATTACATTAAAATAAACCATACAAAGAAAGGATATAATTATTATGAAACGAAATATATTTTTACTTTTTATACAAGAATTAACATCATTACCATTATGGGTAAAACAAGTTATTTTAGTTTATTTAAAACAAGATTTGAGAACATATTTAAGTGATGATTTAATTACTATGGATGAAGATAAAGTATTCCATATATTTAGACCTACAATTTCAAAATTAGGTATGGATGAATTAGACAAGAAGAATGAAGAACATAATCAAGAGGTTTATGATTTTCTATACGACTGCGCAAATAATCTTTCTATCCTTGAAATGTCTATTGAGAAAAAATACTCAATGGAAGATATCTCAAAGTTATTCATGTTTTGTTATAACAAACAATATATTAAGACTGATATCCCTGTTCAGGTTCTTGCAATTGCAATGTTTATTTCTGGTGAATGCATGACTGGGGAATATTTCCAAAAAATTGGAAAATTATCAGAAGAACAAACAAATATTATTTTAGAGCAGCAAAATGAACAGAAAAAGCATGGTGAACATACTAAATTTGCTGAATTAATGGTAAAAAATGGGTTTGTAGAAGAAAAAGATATCAAAAGCTTAATAACACTAAAAGAAGAAGCACAAAGAAAAGCTGTATTAGATTTTCTATATGCTTATAAAAAATAGTTGAGTAATAAAAAAATAGATACTTAGTATATATCCTAAAACCCTTGTTAATATTTGTTTACAGCCAATTGTAACTAATCATGTTTTATGCTACATTTTAGATATAAAACAGGATGTTTTAAGTGTGTTAACATTTGTAAATTTTAATTTGCAATGATAGCAAAAAATAAATATTAGCATTCTTATTATAATTGTAGACGTTAGTTTGGAGTTGGTGATTTTATGGGAATTGATACTAGTAATGCAAATACAAATATCGCATTAGTACCTAAGAGTGCCCCATGTCCACCATACCCTCATGTTCATATCCCACCTGAACATATTCCAGAAGAAACACGAATTTTACCAAACAATCCAAAGACTCAAGCAATGAGATCTTTCCAAAAAGTAACTAGCGCATTTACAGAATACCCTGTAAAAGGTTTAAAAGGGGATAAGAAGTCTACATTCTATGAATTTTTAACAATGGGAAGTGTTCCATATATAGTAGGTAGCGCAACATTTATGGCATTATTTAATGCAGCTCCTAAATTCTTCCCTAATTTCAATAAAAAAGGTGCAAGAGTTGGCGGTAATAAGTTAGCTTTAGGTGTTCTTTTATACGGTGTTGCAAAGAGCATATCTAAAAACTTTGTAACAAAACCTGTTAAATGGGCAACTGGTATTGATACTGAAATGCCATATGAAAAAGTAACTTATACTATTCCAAATAGCAAAGATGATACTCCTGTTCCAATGTTTGAACAACATAACGTATTCGAAAGTAGAGATTTCCCTCGTTATGACAAATTATATGGATTAAAAGAAGATAAACCACGCAATTATTACTATGATAAAATTGCACAAAAGAATGGATTAGGTAGAAACTTAGAAGCATCAGATGCTGAAGTTAAACCTTTAATAAAAGACGTTATCTCACGCTCAAGTACAGCAAAAAGTTTATCAACTTATGTATGGGGCGGTGTTGGTGTTATGTTAGCAGCACAAAATTCTTGGGATAACTTCTTTAGAGCTTTATCTAAGAAATCTTGGAAGAAATTTACTCCAAATCCTAATGAAAATAGGGTAATAAATGTAGTTGATAGAGGAATTAATACTGGTAAAAACTTATGGAGAATTACAAAAAGTTTTGGTCGAAACTTTGTTAAGGCTTCAAAAGAATTATATAACGGTCCTGCAACAGAAAAAGGATTTAATAAGCATGCCGGTAAGTTTGCTTTAGGATTTGCTGCTGCATTAAGTATTTTAGGCGCTGCAAACACTATTTACGGAGCAAAAACTGCTGGTGATAGAAAAATGGTAATTGATTCTGATAAGAAAGTTACGGTGGATTAACAAATGGCTAGTTTAATTCAAAATTACGCAAATAACATTGGGCAAGGGATTTCATCAGTTAATAATACAACTAAAAAGTATTATAATAATTTAACTGATTCAAACTCTGATAATTTGTTAAGACCATTAGATGGTAAAGGTTATTTAGTTGAAAATAGCTTATTAACATACCCAAAAGAACTAGCAAAAGACACTTATTATACAGCTAAATCATTACAAAGAGGTATTACTGGTAAAGCTAATGACCACGAATTAGGAAAATTAAATGATTTAGGTTTGAAATTAGGTGGTTTATCTATCGCTACTTATTTAATGACAAAACGTCAAACACCTAAACAAAAAGCTATGGAATTCATTGGATTCGGTACATTTTTAGCAAGTATGGCAATTTGGCCAAAAGTTGCTTTACAATGGCCAGCTCAATTAGTTCACGGCTTTAATTTCAGAAAACAATATGTTGATGAACAAGGTAGAAAAAAATATGTAACTCAAGATCCAAACTATATCCCATTTGATTTATATAAAGGAAAAAGAAAATCAGAAGATTTAGGTCATATCGCTGATAGAATGGGTATTGATAAGAATGAAAAAGACAGAAATGAACTTGCTAAAGAACATATTAGAAAAGTTTCTGTTCAAAACAATACATTATGGATGTTAACAGCTGGTGTTGCAACTCCTGTAATGACAGCATTAGCTTGTAATAGACTTGAAAAACCTGTTGGTAAGTTCTTTGAAAATAGAACTAATAAACAAGTAAACAATTTAATCGATAAAATCGATGAATACAATAGAACAGGTAATCGTGAGTTAGAAAAAGAATTAGTAGAAAAAAATCTTGATAAAGAATCTGAAAATAAATTAGAAGCATTATTAAAAGCTAAAAAAGGCAAAGCTATTACTGAAAAAGATGTTGATACTATTTCAGAAGCTTTAACAACTGGATTAGATACTCAAACAAGAAAAGCTGCAAGATTAGATTTAGGTTATATGTTAACTCCAAATCAAACAGTTGTTAATGAAGATACAGTTAATGCAATTACTGATAACATTACTAAGAAAATCGATACAAAATATGGCGAAGGCTATTCAGCATCAGTATTTGATACTAAAAAATTAGCAGAACATGTTGATAACTTTATGAATCAAAATGGACGCCCTGCAAACGGTGTTTTATCTGCTGAACAATCTGAAAATTTAAGATTATCTTTAGGTGATTTCTTCGAAGAAGCTGTTAATAAAAATCCTGATATCCGCTCAGCTAGAAAAGAAGTTATTGCTGATATGGCAACAGATTCAATAAATGAAGTATTTTCTAAGAAGAAAGCAACTGTTTTAACAGATGAAGTTGCTGGCCAAATTTCAAAAGCTGGTCAAACAATTAGAAAATACAGAGCATTCGATGAAACAATTTCATCAGCAGCTCATTTCAAAGTAGAAAAAGCTCCTGAAACACTAGCTGGTAATAATTGGGGTGAAGTAACTGAAACTCTAATAAAAGAATTAAAGATTTCTCCAAAAGAATTAAATGAAGCTAAATCAAGTGAAGAATTAACAGCTCAATTATTCACTAGAAAATTAGAAGATATCGCAAAAGATGAAAATCGTTATAAGAAGTTTGTAACAACTATTTCTGACAAAATGGCAGAATTAGATACAAAACTTGATAACCCTAGAGCAGGTAAACGTCCTGCAATGGATACAATTCTTGATAGTATTGCTAAAAACCATGATAAAACAGCAGCTGAATTAAATAGCACTCCATTCTTTAATTTATCTCAAAGAATATCAGGTGATAATATCAATGGAGTATTTGTAGGCTCTATTAAAGATTCAAAAATCAATAGAATTAAATCTGGTAGAGTTGGCAGTATCCAAAACGCTTATATGAGATTGTTACATACTGCAGATTTCTTCAGACGCGCTGAAGAATATAAACAAGGTAAAGGTGGATTTAGCGGAAACGAAAAACTTGATAAAGCCTTAATTGAAAAAGGTAAAAAAGTTTTAATGTCATCTCACTCAGGTGATTTTTACTTAAAATTTGAAACTAATAACAACGTAAGTTTTTATAAAGCTTTAATGTGGCATACATTCAACTCAGGTAAGATGTCTGATGCAACAAGTGCAGCATTAAACAAAGAATGCCACGAAGTATTTAATGGCAAAACAACAATGGCTCAAAGAGTTACAAGATGGGCTAAACATGTTGGAAACTTAATGGGTACTACTAAGTATGATTTCTTACCAAATCATATTGAAGGTAATGATACATTCGCTAACGCTCAAAAAACAGCGGTAGAAAAATTCAACAAAATCGCTTGTACTCCAGATAATATGTTGTACAATGCACTTAAACAAAAATTTAATTCTAATAAATGGTTGAGAATGTGGACAACTGTTGGTAGTATAGTATTAGGTGTAACACTTGCATCTCAATTCGCATTCGGAAAACAAGACAAAACAGCTCAAGCAACTAAGTAGGTAAATAATGGATAACATTAACAACGTAGGTTCAAATAATCTAATTAAACTAAAATTAAATAATATCAAAAAGCCTGAAGAGCCTCAGCAACAACAACCTGAAGCTCCAAAGTCTGAATCTGGTTTAATTAATAAGTTTTTAGAAAACCAATCAAGAATCAATAAACCTGCTGTTACTACTGTTCAAAAAGTTTCTGAAAAAGGCTCAGCTCCTGCTAATTATCATAATAATATGCGCCAAATGTTCCAAAACAATGAAGTCATAATGTTAGGTATTGTTCCTAGAACATTCACTGCAAAAGATTTAAACGGCGATGAAATGATTAGAAAAGCTGATGGTGAAAAATGTGGAACATTCTTAAGTGCTATTGATAGATTAGATGAAATAAAAGCACAAGGATTTAACGCTTTACACATTTTACCAATTCACCCAACAGGAAAAATTAATGCAATGGGTACTGCAGGTTCTTTATATGCTCCAGAAAAATTTGTTACAGATGATGGAAAACACCTTGCAATTGACCCTAATTTAATTGATAAAGATGACCCAAGATCTCCTGATGACCAATTTAGAGCATTTATTAATGAGTGTCACAAAAGAGATATAAAAGTAATGTTAGACCTTCCAAGTTGTGCTTCTGTTGATATGTACAACAACCATCCTGAATTAATGGCTATTGGAAGAAATAATGAAGCAAAAGTTCCTGAAGGTTGGACAGATATCAGAATGTTTAACCCTTGGGAAGACGAATCAAAACGTACTTTAAATAAAGCATTAGTTGATATGCATAAAAACTATGTTGATGCTTGTATTGACTTAGGAATTGATGGTATTCGTTCTGACGTTGCTAGAGCTAAACCTACTGAATTCTGGGATATTATTATTCCATATTCACATCAAAAAGATCCTCAATTCGCTTGGTTAGGTGAAGCATACACTTATGAATGTGCATCTCCTCAACAAAATATGCCATATGATAGACCAGAAGATTCTTTAAGAGCTGGATTTGATTCTATTTATGGTCAATATCACATTTTCCATGAAATGAAAAATGCTAAAGAAGTAAAAGATTATGTATTAGAAAACCTTGATATGTCACATAGATTACCAGTTGGTAAATCATTAATTGGTTCATTTACAACACACGATGATGAATCATTAATGATGAGAGGTGGAGAAAACTTCTGTAAAATGGTTTCAGTCGTTCAAGCTACATTACCAATGTGTAACCCATACTACTTAGATGGTATTCAATCTGGTGATAAATATGATTATCAATATGGTAACAAAGTTGTAAAAGATGCTGATACTGATAACGGCAAGCATTTCATGACTGTCCACAAAAATAAAATGGATATCTTCAATTATTCAAGACAACCAGGTGGTGATGCGCCTGAAATTGGACAAGTTATGACAAGCACATTTAATATGAGAAAAGATTTAAATGAATTAATGAGAAAAGGTTCATTTATTGAATTAAATAAACGTAAAGATAAAGATGATCAAGTTCTTACATTTGCTCGTCATTTAAACGGACAAACTGCATTAGTAATCGTTAACTTAAATAAAAATAGACGTTCTGCTGCAGAAATTGATGTTCCTGGTATTAAAGAAGGTCAACCAATGAAAAACCTTGTTAAAAACTATGGCGAAAAGAGTTTCATCCAAGTTGAAAACAACAAAGTAAAAGTTGATTTAGGACCTGAAAGAGCTCATGTATACTTGATTGATACTCCAAATATTGAGAATGATAGAAAAGGTCATGTTTTTGTACAAAACTTCTCTAAAAACATTGATCCTAAAAATCCTCAATACGAAGAAGTTAAAGGCGAACATTTAAGTTTAAAAAAATAAATATATAGTGGTAAAACATTAAATAAACGATATAAGACTGATTGATACACATGACAATTAGTCTTTTTTTTTATTTATTTAATGTATCCAATAACAAATGGCTCATATTTAGCGCATTCTTCAGAGAAGAATTCTTTATGTGCCATATCAGTTATAATACAGAAACCAACACCGCCATTAAAGTAATTATAAATATCGTTTCCAAATATTTCTTTTAATTCTGTAAAAACTTTTTGTTCTGGAATATGTTGAAAATTGAGCATCATATCTTGAGACACTATTTTTTTAAGTCCCTTTTCAATACCGTGAGTAATTGGAATTGCATCTTTTATTAATCCAAGTTTGTTTAAGTTCATTACTTCTTTATAGTAGTTAAAAGTAGGAGTTAAATACTCATCTTTTATTTCAGGTAATCTACTAAAACCGGATGTATGTAACCCGCTGGATTTAAAAGCGATAATTATATCCCCAGATTCAACAGGTTTTCTTTCATATACTGTATCACCAATAGCTGCTGCAGAAATCTCAATATTATTTGAATCAGATGATTTATAATCTGAAAGCTCACATCCGTAGTTTTTGAGCTCATTTTTAAGCGATTCTATTATTTCAGGTGAATTCATACCTAAATAACAAGAAAATCCCTTCATAAGCTTTCCAACAGCCGCAAATTTATTCATATTTACTGCAACTAAATCGTGCGCAATAACATCATACATTTTTCTTTCATATAATGGTTTTAATTTTCCACAAATTCCGCTTACAGAAGGTTTTATTTCCATAATTATCCTCGATATTTTTCCATAAGATATTTATTTACCGGCTCAGGTACAAATTTTGTGATATCTCCATTATTCAAGAGAATTTCTTTAACTGTACTTGATGAGATAAAGTTGTATTCAGGTTTTGTTATAAGAAATACCGTTTTTATCTCAGGTGATAATTCACTATTTGTCTGCGATAACTGCATTTCATATTCAAAATCTGATACTGCTCTTAAACCTCGTAAAAGAATTGTCGCATTCTTTTTCTTTGCATAATTAACTGTAAGTCCTTCGAAAGTATCTACTTCAACATTTGGAAGGTGCTTAACACTTTCTTTGATAAGATTTACTCTTTCTTCTACAGTCAAAAATGATTTTTTATTTATGTTATGTGAAACAGTAATTATAACTTTACCGAATATTTTTGATCCAGTTTCCAAAACATCTAAATGTCCCTTTGTAATCGGATCAAAGCTTCCCGGATAAATCGCTATAGGCATATTATTATTCTCCAATTAGAATTTGTATTCTGGTATTACAAATTGCTCATTATTTGCATCTTTATCAACAAATTTTAGATAATAATTTAAAGCTGTTTCTTTAGAATTATTATAAAATTCATCTGAAATTAATGATTTATGCATTTCTGTTCTATCTCCAGGGAAATTACCTAAGATTTTTGCATATTTATTAATTTCATCAAGATCTAAGCCGCCACCATAAGCTTTTGTTTTAGCGTCAGTTCCAGATGGTCTAATTTCGATGTATTTATCATTGAATTCTAAATATGTTCCATCACCAACGAATTTAACAGATTTTAAATCGTTAAATGAAAGTTCACTAAATGCATCATTCAATATAGCTTTTACTTGGTCGATTGTTGCAATACCTTCTTTTATTGCAATTGCTAAAGATAAGAAGAACAAATCATTTTTAGTTCTAAGTTTTTCGCCTTCAACCTTTGCTTGTTTAAGTTTTACGATATCAGGTTCTGATTCATTATAGTAAGCTATATCAACTCTTGTATCAAATTTAGAAGTAATATGGTTATGTTCAAATACTTCAATTAAGTATTGAGACAATGTTTTATTTTCAAGTTCTAATTTAGCTAATAGAGATGATGCAACAATAATAGCTTCAGTTGCGCTCTTTTCTCTCATTGCAATAGCTTCACGACCAGTTAAAGATTTAACCATGTCTTCTGCTCCCATAATCATACCGCCAGATTCTTCACCAGCAAATATTAATCTTGGGTTTACTCCTAAATCAATTGTGTTTCCGAACACATCATCAACTTTTACAGAATCATATGGAGTTGTTTTAAGTTTTAGTTCAACTTTTTTCATAATGTTCGCAATTTCTTTAAATCCAACTGGAACATTTACAACTTTAACTCCATTATGTTTAGCCCATTCATCCCATGAAAGAGCTGAAGCTGTTGTTTTAATCATAAATCTTGGATGATTTTTCCATTTATTATGAGATTTTAATTGTTTTGCACGGTAGTCCATTAACATTAAAAATGCTTGGTTTGCTGTGAATACTGTAAGAACTCTTTCATCACCAATTTTGATATATGACACACCAGACTCGTCAAGAGTTGGAGTATTGCCTTCACTTTCAATTTGACAAATTGTTAATCTGTCATGGTCTGGGTCTGTAATTAAAACAGCAGTACCTAAAGGACAATCGCTAAGAATTCTATCGTAATTCATAGAATCAATAACAGGGAAGAAAGTTTCTCCATTAGGTTTAGTTGCAAGAACTGTTGCATCAACAGAATAATCATAAAATACTTGATTACCTTTAGGGTCATGGTCATATTTACCTATTGAATGGAAGAAAGGATCTTCTTCTGTGTTATTCCATACGAAGTGGTCATCAATATCAAGTCTTGCTAATACTCTGCTAAGAGTTCTATAAGCACATCCACCAACTGCTTCAATAACAATTTTGTTTTTCATTTTCTTTAAATCAGCAAGATTTTCTGCAACACCTGATTTTAAGTATTCAACATATAAATCTATACCATCATTTAATTTTGCCATTACATATTCATCTATTAATGGATTGTTTTTAGCAGCAATTTTTATTGTATAACTACCTTTTTCTTCAATTTCAGCAAAGATTTCTTCGATTTTCTTAACGAATTCAAGAGACTCTTCTGGTAAGAATTGGCTACCTTGAGAATTTAAATCTTTTGTTGCTGTTTTAACAGAAATACCATGACTTGATGTGATGTATTCTCCACCAACTAAATCAAGCTTAAATGCAAGGAATGAAGCTAACCAAATAGGAATAGTTTTTCTTTCCTGTGGAGTTAATGTTTTAATCCCTTGTGCCGCTTGGATTCTTGCAATTGCATCTAAGTATAAGTCAGAATTATATCTAACTTCACTACCTGCAAGCTTTATAATAGTTTTATCAGGATATTTTTCTCTTAATACTAATGCTTTTGCTAATGTAGCAAGTACAATACCTACAAGGTTAATAGGGAATCTTGTATCTTGTGGATAAAGAATATTTTGTGGTCCTCTGATACCCGCAGTAGAAACTTTTGCTTCTTTTGAATAGTTTTCAAACCATTCGATTAAATTTAATCCAGAAGGATTTGTTTCAGCATCATAAGGATATAGATTTTCTTTTGTTAATGTGAATGTAAATTCGTTCTCATTATCAAAATCCATAAGCTTAGCATTCTTTATGTAATCAGGTGTTTTATCAAACACACTTTTAAATAATTCGTTTTCTAATTCGCATGTAGGTATTTTATTCATAGCTTTCTCCATTAAAATTTATCCAACTGGTTATATTATATGATAAAAAATTTTTATAGTATAATAAACTATACACATGAGGAGTAAAAATGTCAGTTGAAACAAAAAAAACAGAAGCAAATAAATATTCTTTAAGAGATGCTAGTTTTTTTAACATATGGCGTAGAATATTTTTGTATTTAGTTACTAGTGTCGGATATATGGTTCGTTATAAATTAGTTTATAGACTAGAAGTTAGGGGTAAAGAAAATATCCCTAAAAGCAGCGACTTTATTATTGCTGCAAATCATTTATCTACATTGGATCCTCCTTTAATTTGTGGAATTATGCCACATGGTGTTGCTTACATGGCAAAGAAAGAACTTTTTGAAAACATATTTTTACGTTGGTGGCTTGATTGGTTAGGTGCATTTGCTGTTGATAGAGAAAAATTAGGTGTATCTACTATTAAAACAGTTAAAGCTTTAAAGAAAACTAATTGGGTGCTAGCACTTTTCCCTCAAGGAACAAGACAGGCTCCAGGTGAAATAAGTGAAGTAAAAAAAGGGTTTGCATCATTAGCTAAAACAACTAAATGTGGAATTTTACCAATAGGTATAACAGGAACTGAAGAAGTTCATCGTTGGCCATTTACAGGTAAAATTGTTGTTAAAATTGGAAAATTAATTCCATGTTCAGATGATGTTGATGGTATGGTTCAACAATGGGGAAATGCTATTGAAGAACTTACTGGGTATAAATATATCCCAAATGAAGAATAGTTGGAATATAGGAATATTGGAAGTATGGAAGAAAGAAATTACAATAGACGTTATCCAAAAGAGTATGGTTTTTGGCAGTCATTATATTACATATTATTTTTATATTTAGTTGTAATCCCTGTTGGGAAACTTCTATATAAGGTTAAAGTTGAAGGACGTGAACACATTGATAAACGCAAAAAATATTTATTTGCAGGAAATCATGTTTCATATTTAGATCCTCCTTTTATCTCAATTGCAGTAATGAGACGAATTGCTTATATGGCAAAACAAGAATTATTTACTGATAAAAATTGGCTTTTAAGATTTTTAGTTATCTCATTAGGCGGATTTGCGGTAAACCGTGAAACACCTGAAATTGCAACATTTAAAACAGTATTTGATTTGTTAAAAACAGATTGGTCTTTAGGTATATTCCCTCAAGGTAAAATTTCAAAAGATAATACAATAACAACAGTTCATAAAGGCTTTGTAACTATTGCGAAGAAAGCAAAGTTTGATATTGTACCTATTGGTATTTGTGGATTCTCTGGTTATGCTAAAAAACCTTTTGAAAAGGACATGACTATTAAGGTTGGAATTCCAATTTCATATGAGCTAGATGAAAATGAAATTATTAAACAATGGGCTGCTCAAATATGCGATATGACTGGTGCTAAGAATGAATTAGAAATGTAAACTTTTGTTAAATTTTTATTCATTTTTCCCATAATTTATTAAAGATTATTCGCTAGAATGCCGTAGATAATAGAGTATACGTATTTTAGGGAATTGATTCAAAATGGGAATGTCATCATCACAAGCAAGATTATTATCACTGACTGCTAGACAGCACGATGTAGAATGGCGT
>CALUUV010000009.1 GCA_944324055.1 Candidatus Gastranaerophilales bacterium
GATTCAATCACTTCAAATGTTGGTGGTAAATTAAATGGTGGTTTAGGTGATGATGTTATAAAAGTAACAGGTGGCACAGCGACTGTAACAGGTGGTGACGGCAATGATAATATTAATTTATCAGGTGGCAGTGGTCATGTTGTTAATGCTGAAAATGGTGCTGATACAATTACCTCAAGCGTTGGTGGAACTTTAAATGGTGAAGCTGGTAATGATGTTATTAATGTAACAAATGGTACAGCAACAGTAAGTGGTGGTGATGATAATGACAACATTACATTAACTGGAGGAAGTAATCATACAGTTAATGCTGGAGATGGTGCTGATACAATTACTTCAAATGTTGGCGGAAAATTAAATGGTGAAGCAGGTAATGATGTTATTAAAGTTACAGGTGGAACTTCGATAGTAACAGGTGGTGACGGTAACGATAAAATAGATTTAACCGGTGGAACAAATCACAATGTTAATGCTGGTCTTGGTGATGATACTATAACATCTGTAGTTGGTGGAACTATTAATGGTGGCGGTGGAAATGATTCAATTTCTGCTACTGGAGGCCCTGTAAATATTACTATTGCAGGTCGTGGAACTCAAATAATTGATATTGGTGGATTCTTATATGAGGTTACTAATAATAATGCCTCTAGTACTACTTTCTCATATTCAATAGCTCCTGATAATAAAATAACTTTCACATCTAGTAATTTTACAATTACAGCAAAAAGCAATGTGACAAATAACGTTGAACTTTCTGGATCAAATATAACCTATAATGGTAGTAATGCTGGAGATAAAATTACTGTATCAGGTGGAAATAATAATATTATAAATGGTGGAACATCTGCGGATAATATAACTTTAACAGGTGGCAGTGGTCATATTGTAAATGCAGGTGCAGGAAATGATACAATCAATTCAAATGTTTCATCAAAAATAAATGGTGAAGAAGGAAATGATGTAATTAATGTAACAGGTGGAACATCAACAGTAAATGGAGGAAGTGGAACAGATAGTATTACATTAACAGGTGGTAGTAATCATATCGTAAATGCAGGTGCAGATAATGATACAATTACTTCAAGTGTTGGTGGCACCTTAAATGGTGATGATGGAGATGACAGAATTGAAATTACTGGCGGTGTAGCTGAAGTTGATGGCGGTGCTGGTCATAACACAATTATCATTAATGGTGGAACTGTAAGTATATTATTTAAAGCTTATGCTACACAAACAATTAATATAGGTGGCATAAACTATGAAGTTACAAACAAAAATGATAGAGATACTGATTTCAAATATTCTCTAGATGCAACAGGTAAAATAACATTTAGTTCAAATAATTTTGATATAGTAGGTCAATCAGATGTTGCTCATAATGTAGTAATAGCCGCATCAGATATAACATTTACTGGTGGTAATCAAGGAGATACAATTTCGATAACTAACGGTTTAAATAATGTTATTAATGGTGGTGACGGTTCAGATGTTATAACAGTATCAAGTGGTCGTGGCCATGTAATTAATGCAGGTGCAGGAAATGATACAATCACCTCAAGTGTAAGTGGTACTTATAATGGTGATTTAGGTGATGATGTTATAAATATTACCGGTGGTACTGCGATAGTAAATGGCGGAGATGGGGCTGATAATATAAATTTAAGTGGCGGTACTAATCATGAAGTTAATGCAGGTATAGGTAATGACACAATAACTTCAAACGTTGGCGGAACATTAAACGGTGAAGCTGGTAATGATATAATCAAAGTTACTGGAGGAACTGCAACTGTAACAGGTGGAGACGGTAATGATGATATTAGTTTAACTGGTGGTTCTCGTCATGAAGTTGATGCAGGTATAGGTAATGATACTATATCTACAAGTGTTGGTGGAACTTTAAATGGTAATGTCGGTGATGATACTTATAAAGTAACTGGCGGAACTGCTACAATAGATGTTAATGCTGGTAGTGATGTTATGGATGTTACAGGTGGAACTGTAAATATTTCATTTAATGCTGGCGAAACAAAAACTTTAAATATTAATGGTGTTACTTATAGGGTAACTAATAATAATACTAGAACTACTAATTTTATTTATTCAAGAAATAATGCTGGTAAAATAACATTTCGTTCAAATAATTTTACTATCGTAGGTCAAAATGATGTTGCTCATAATGTTGCAATAAATGGTTCAAAGATTAATTTTACAGGAAGTAGTTTGAATGATACTATTTCAATTATTTCTGGTAATAATAATGTGATAAATAGTGGTGATGGTGCTGATAACATTACAATATCAGGAGGAGCTGACCATACAGTAGATACAGGATCAGGTAATGACACCATTACTTCAAGTGTAGATGCAAACATCAATGCAGGTGAAGGTAATAATGTAATTACTGTTACAGGTGGTGCTGCTAATATCGAAACAGGTAGTGGAGCCGATTCAATAACATTGTCAGGTGGCGGAAATCATATTGTACAAGCTGGAGCAGGAAATGATACAATTAATTCTTCAGTAAAAAGTACTATATATGGTGAAGATGGTAATGATGTAATAAATATAAGCGGAAGTTCATCAGTAATTAATGGTGGGAATGGTAATGATTCAATTACATTGACAGGTGGTAGTAATCATACAGTAAATGGTAATGAAGGAAATGATACAATTACATCAAGTGTTGGCGGAATATTGAATGGTAATGGTGGCGATGATGAAATTAATTTATCAGGCGGTTCTGCGACAATTGATGGTGGTGGTCAAAATGATGTAATTAATATAACTGGCGGTACAGTAACTGTTAAGTTCGCAGCAAATGCAACTCAAACAATTAATATTAATGGCGTAAGTTATATTGTTACAAATAAATTAAATACTAATAGTTCATTTACTTATACATTAGAACCAAACGGAAGATTGACATTCGGTTCAAGTAACTATGAAATAACTGCACAAAATGGTGTTGATCATAATATTATTTTAAGTGGCTCAAATATAACATATAATGGTGGCGACAGAGGAGACACTGTTTCAGTTGTCGGCGGCTCTAACAATGTAATCAATTCAGGAGACGGTAATGATAGTATTACATTATCAGCAGGAAAGAATCACACAGTAAATGCAGGTGAAGGTAATGATACAATTACTTCTAGTGTAAATTCATTGATTAATGGTGATGGCGGTGATGATGTAATTAAAATAACTTCAGGTACTTCAACAATTAATGGTGGCGATGGTGCTGATAATATAACATTATCAGGTGGTACAAATCATACAGTAAATGCCGGTAATGGTAATGATACAATTACCTCAAGTGTTGGTGGTACATTAAACGGTGATGCGGGTAATGATAATATAAAAGTTACTGGTGGTATTGGAACTGTTCACGGTGGTTTAGATGATGATACTATAACAATATCTGCATCTGGAGTTGGTCATAAAGTATATGGTGATGATGGCAACGATAGCATAACATTAGAAGCTAATTCTAGAGGAGATGTGTATGGTAATGCAGGTAATGATACTATTACAATCAAATCTGGTTATAATGAAAATATTTATGGCGGTGACGGTAATGATGTATTTAATATTTCAAATACAAAAAATACCGTTTATGGCGAATTAGGTAATGATACGTTTAATATAACTAATTCTTCTTATGCTCATGTATATGGTGGTGATGATGATGATAGATTTACAATTACAGGTGGTCACCATAACAGAGTATTTGGAGGTAATGGTAACGATGATTTCTCAACAGGCGGTGGTGCTTATACAAACTTATTATTTGGTGAAGATGGAAAAGATAATTTCTTCTTTGAAACAAGTGCATATGATAATAGTGTAGATGCTGGTCGTGGCGATGCATATGATGATACTGCAAGTGGCGATTTAAAAGATAACTATGTATTCCATGTTGGTCCAAATAGTAGGCCGGGAGCATTTTTACACGCAAATGAAACTCAAGTAATTACAGTTAATGGAATTGAATACACTGTTACTAATAAAACAAATGATTATAATGTTTTAGTATGTGATACTGATGCTTCAGGAGTTACTCGTTTCTGGCATGCAGACGATTTAATAATCAAAATGAATGACAGAAATCAAGGAAGTAATAATGTTTTATTAGACTTTTCAAATTCTTCATTTACAGGCGGAAATATGGGTGATACCATTACTATTTCTGGTATGAAAAATAATGTTAAAACCTTTAATGGAGATGACGTTATAACTATTGAAAAAGGTCAAGATAACAGAGGTAATGAGGTATTTACAGGCGCCGGTAATGATTTAGCTACAATAGGAGGATATACAAACTCTGTATATACAGAAGATGGAGATGACACTTTACATATAGTTGAAACAGCAAACCCTAACTTTGGCCAATATGTAGATGGCGGAGACGGTGATAATACATTTATCGTTGACGAAGATGTATATAATGCATTTTTAGTTGGTGGTCCAGGGCTAAACATTGTTGACGATAGAGGTGTTAATACTGTATTAAGCGGATTCCCTCCAGGGGTAGAAAATGCTATTTATTATGATTTACAACCTGGCGAAACAATTGTTGTTGAAATTAATGGTTTACGTTATCAATTAACAAATAATGACGGTATCGAACGTAACGTACAAGCATATTATAACTATAAAACAGGTGAAGTAGTATTTACCGCAAAACGAACAACGATCGTTGCTTTGGATAAGGACAAGCAACATAATGTCCGTATATATGGTGATGAACTTAAATTTTATGGCGGCGATATGGCCGACAAAATAACTGACGCAAGTTCAGATAGCTTTATTTATGGCGGTTCAGGAAATGATACTATAACATTAATGGGTGAAGGCAGTTCTGCATTTGGTGAAGCCGGAGATGATGTAATTAATCTTAATTTTGGTATGTCAAAAGCAAACGGCGGTGATGGAAATGATACTATAAATATTAATAGTGATAATAACAGTGAAATATTTGGCGGTAATGGTAATGATGTAATTAACGTTAATGGAAACCATAATACAATAAATCATACAAATGAAGGCAACGATTCAGTAATCATTAATGGTAATAATAATACTGCATTAGCCGGTAATGGTAATAATACAATTGTTGTTAATGGTAAAGACAATAAAGTTACATCTGGCAGTGGTGATACTAAGGTTAATATAAAAGGTGGTTCAGATAATGAAATAACTATAGGTGGTGGTAAAAATAATATTACTATAGGTTCAAATGGATCACATAATACTATTACATCAGGAAATGGTAAGAACGATGTTACAATAAAAGGTTCAGAAAATACTGTAACAACCGGAAGTGGTGATGACCATTACTATATCACAGGTGGTGGAGCAAATAATATTGATGCCGGTGGTGGAAATAATATTATTGAAATTATTGGTAGTGATAAAAATAATATAACAAGTGGTAATGGTGATGATGAATATACAATAAAAGGTGATGGCAACAATATTACAACATCAGGCGGTGATAATGAATCATTTATCCAAGGTGATGGCAACATATATAATGGTGGCTCTGGAGAAGATGAAGTAAAAATAAGTGGAGACAATAACTACATATATGGTAATGATGGTGACGACACATTTAAACTAACTGATGGTAAAAATAACCATATAGATGGCGGTGCAGGAAATAATATTTTCATAGAAGCCGGTGATGATACAGAAGCAGGTGATGTTGAAGATAAAACTCCAAATCCGGTAGATGTTAATTTAAAAGTTGATATAGGTTCAGGTGCAAGTAGTTATATATCAACAACAATAAGTTTAAGAATGTTTGATTTTTCTGTCGATTTTTCAACACAAGAAACATCTTTAAATGCGATGAAGAGAATTGATGATTTGATGGATAAAGTAAATTCTCAATTAACAAATTTAGGTGCAACAATAAATCGATTGGAATCAGTAATGGATGCACAAAATGTAAAAATGAATAACTTGATATCTTCATTATCAACAATAAAAGATGTTGATATAGCAGAAGAATCATCAACATTTATACGTTATCAAATCCTACAGAATGCAACTGTATCTTTACTAGCAGCATCAAGAAATTTAAAAACAGAATCAATACTTGGAATCTTAAATAATGCAACTATAAATAGATAAGATGAAATTAGAAATGACGTTCTGTTGGTGTTATTAAAACTTTAGCCAGTTTATCAGCACCTTCAAAAGAACGTTTTGCTAAAACTTCAGAAGATTTTAGGTTGTCATATCTTACAAATTTGTGCTCAATAGTAAATTTCCCATTTTCAATATTTAAAATTAAATAACAAGATTTAGGTTGTTCAGTAAATGGTCTGCCAACACTTCCTACATTAATAACAGTTTTTCTTGTAGTTGTTTGGAATCCGCAAGGGATATGTGTATGCCCACACAAGATAATATTTGCATCTGTTTCGCTTACCATTTCTTCAACTTCTTTAGGAGGAGTATCAGGTAAGATATCTTCATTGTTTCTTCTAGGAGAACCGTGAACAAGTAAAATCTTTACACCTTCTATTTCAATTAATTTTTGAGCTGGCAAATTTTTTAAAAATTCTTTTTGTTCTTCATTAAGAATATGAGCATCTTCTTTAAGAGCATTTGCCATAATAGGTGCGCCAGCATCTTTTAAAGAATTGAATAAGTCTTCAGAGTATTCAACTAACATTTTATCTGTATTACCTTGAATCATTTCAATATTGTTGTATGTGCTAAGGTGCATACAATAATCAATAGTTGGTAATGGCTCAGGTCCAGCTAAAACATAGTCTCCAAGAAATAATGTTTTCTCACAATTATTTTTAGAAATGTCGTCCATTACCGCATTAAGTGCAATTAAGTTTGCATGAATATCAGATAAAATTGCTATTTTCATTTTTAACCTCTTCGTTGTACAATTATTATATGATAAAAAGAAGAAACTCAAAACAAATATTAATAGGTGATGTAAAAATAGGCGGCGGGGCTCCAATATCAGTACAATCTATGTGTAATACTGATACTAGAGATGTAGAATCAACAGTTCGCCAAATAAAAGAATTTTCAGAAGCTGGCTGTGATATTGCAAGACTTGCAGTATTGAATAAAGATGCAGCTGACGCAATAAAAGAAATTGTTAAAAAAACAGATATTCCATTAGTTGCAGATATTCATTTTGATTATCGTTTAGCAATTCAATGTATAGAAAATGGAATCCACGCATTAAGAATAAACCCTGGTAATATAGGGAAAAGAGAACATACAGAAAAAGTTGTTAGTTTAGCAAAAACAAACAATGTTCCAATAAGAATAGGCATAAATGCCGGATCATTAGAAAAAGAATTAAAAAATAGAGAAGATTTAACACTTGCGCAAAAAATGGTTGAAAGCGCAATGAATCATATAAGAATTTTAGAAGATTTGAATTACGATACAATGAAAATTTCGTTAAAATCATCTGATGTAATGACAACAATTGAAGCTTATCGTTTGATGGCAGAGAAAGTTGAATATCCGCTTCATGTTGGAGTAACAGAGGCAGGTACATTAAAAGGTGGTTTAATAAAATCTTCAGTCGGAATAGGTACTTTATTAGCTGAAGGAATCGGTGATACAATTCGAGTATCTTTGACAGAAAATCCGGTAGAAGAAGTTTATGCGGGTTGGGGTATATTAAAATCTTTAGGTCTAAGAGAACGAGGAGTAAATTTTGTTTCTTGTCCAACTTGTGGAAGAACTCAAATAGATTTAATAGGATTAGCTAAAAAAGTAGAAGAAAAATTTAAAAATGTAGATTTACCAATAACTATTGCAACAATGGGATGCCCTGTAAATGGACCTGGAGAAGCATCTCATGCGGATTATGGCATTGCAGGAGCAATAGGAGAAGGTTACATTTTCAAAAAAGGTGAAATAATAAAAAGAGTTCCAGAAGCTGAATTGTTAAATGAATTAGAAAAAATCATTAAAATAGACTACCCTCAATTAATGAAATAACTTGCTAATTTTGAAAATGTATTATAAAATTAAGAAATAGATAGAGGATTATTAAAGGTAAATGGACCAGAGTATTTTATTTAATATATTAGTAGTTGCAGCGTTAATATTTGCAAATGCTTTTTTTGTAGCCTCAGAGTTTGCCTTGGTTAAAGTTAGAAAAACAAAGTTAGAACAACTTTCTAATGAAGGTAGTTCAACTGCAAAGGTTGCATTAAAAACAGTAGAAAATATGAATGATATGCTTGCAGCAATTCAATTAGGTATAACAATTGCAAGTATTGCATTAGGTTGGGTTGGTGAAGCAACAGTTGTACAAATTATTGAAAAGATAATAGTATTATTCCCAAATATAAATGTATCAGTAACATCTCATGCGATAGCAGTTCCAATTTCATTCGCATTAGTAACATTTTTACATGTATTATTGGGTGAACAGTTGCCTAAATGTATGGCAATTCAATATCCAGAAAAATTTGCATTATTTTGTGCAAGAGCAATAAGCTTTTTTGAAGTATTATTCAAACCGTTTGTTTGGGTATTAGCAACTGCAAACAGTAAATTATTAAAAATGTGTTGTATAGATGCACCTCAATCACCATTAGTTCATTCAACAGAAGAATTAGATATGATTGTAGATGCAAGTTATAACGAAGGTGTTTTAAATCAAACAGAAGCAGAAATGCTTCATAATATGTTTAAGTTTTCTGATTTAACAGCAAAACAAATTATGGTTCCAAGAACAGATATGACTTGTATTGATAAAGAAGATATTACATACGAAGAACTTAATAAAATTACTTTGGAAAACCAATATACAAGATATCCTGTATATGAAGAAAATATTGATAAAATTTTAGGGTTCATCCACGTAAAAGATTTGTACGCATCAAAATTAAGAGGAGAAGAGTTTAATATTGATAAATTGATTCGTCCTTTAATGTTAATTCCGGAAACAATAACATTAGATAATTTGATGAAAGAATTTAAAAAACGCCACGGACAAATGGCAATTGTTGTAGATGAATTTGGTGGAACTTCTGGTTTAATCACTTTGGAAGATGTATTAGAAGAAATCATTGGTGAAGTTCAAGATGAATTTGATACAGAAGAAGAAGTTGATATCAAAGAAGTTGCTGAAAATACATATGTTGCAAACGCAATGATGAGAATAGACGAAGTTGCTGAGTTCTTTGATATCAAAGAAGAAGATTTTGATTTTGAAGATATAGAAACAATTGGCGGTCTTGTTGTAAAAATTCTTGGAAGAATTGCGCAAGTTGGCGATGTAGTTGAAATAAAAGAGCAAGGTTTAAAATTTACAGTTCAAAAGGTTGAAGGTGCGAGAGTAACAAGATTAGTTATTGCTAAAACAGCTGTGAATACAGAAACTTCACCTGAAGAAGCAAAGTAAATTTTTTGTAATAAACTAGCAAAAAAATATCGTGACCATTTTTCTTACAGATGTAGGAGGTTTTATGGTTACAAGTATCAATAATAATTCTCAAACCCAACAAATTCCAACTTCAAGAAAAATTGCAGGTGCAGCAGTCGGAACCGCAATTGGTGCTACTCCATTAGCATATTTAGCATATGATGCAGTAAAACCATTTAAACCAGAAGACATTGCTAAAACTCAAGACTTTATGAGAATGATAATGCCTCCTATCGATTCATTTGAAAATACAAAAGCAGTAGCAGAAACTATTATTAAAAATGAAGGTTTAGCTGATAAAGGTGTAAAATTATTTATTTCAAATAAGACTCCAGAAAGTGTTGCTCATTTAGATGAATTATTCAAAAATGAAAAACCTAAAGGATATGTAAACAAAATTAAAGAAATGTTTAAAAACGGGCTAAATGCTTGTTTTTATCCAAAAGCTAAAACAGTAATTATAAATGATGAAATTGCTCATTCTTCTGTATTCCACGAATTGGGTCACGCAAAAGATTTTACAAGTAAAAATATTTTTATGAAAGCCTTGACTAAAGGAAGATGTTTAACCCCAATGAATGTATCAGTTGTTGCGCCAATCGCATTAGCTGTTGCAATGTTCCATAATGTTGATAGGTCAAAACCTCAAGATAAAAAAGGAAAAGTTGAAAAAACTTTAGATTTTATATCTAATAATGCCGGTAAATTAACTCTTGCAAGCTATGCTCCAATGTTAGCTGAGGAAGGCATTGCTTCTGCTAGAGGGATAAAGATGGCTAAGAAGTATTTGAATCCGAAACAGATATCAATGTTAAAAGGTAATTACAAAAAAGCATTTAGCACATATGCAACAGTAGCTTTATTAGTTTCTGGTCTTGTTGGTTTTGGTGCAATGCTTAAAGAAGGTATTGTTAACAAAAAAAGAGAGAATGCTTAATTCTCTCTTTTTTGTTTTGTATATTTAATTAGAACTTATTCCTTTTTAGTTTCTTGATTTGTATTTTGTTGACTATCTTTGTTATCTTTGTTTTCAACATTTACTTGTTCAGGGATATCTGAAATAAATGTAATGAAATATTGTTTACTATCAGGTGTTGTTGATATCCATTGAACATTTACAGGATCTGTTCCTGAGATTGTAAATATATTGCTTAATTCTCCTTTGATAACAGGAATATCAGAATTTATTGAATAGCCTTCAAAATTGCTGCCTGCGTGAGAAATTAGCATATAAGTTTGTTTTTCTGTTGTTTTGGTAACTTGTACAGGACTGTTTCCAATATTATCAACATTGATAATTAGAATATCAGGGAAGTAAGTTCTAATTTCTTTAGATGAAAGAATTTTAGTAGAGAAGTTACCATAAGAATATTCTATTTTAGAAATTTGTAAACATTGAGGATTGTATATAAGTAATTGACCTCTTTTTAAAATTACTTGTGTATTTGCATCAAGATTGATTGTTTGGTTAGTTTTTTTGAATTTATTATTATATACATCAAATCCACCTTGTCCATTGTCAGCAAGTAGAAGAGAATCTTTAGTTATTTTAGATGCATCATTAAATGGAGTCCACATTCCTTCGGTTTGAGAGTAAACATACTTATAACCAACATTTGATAATTCTTTTATTAAATCTTTTCTTAAATCGATGAATATATCATCAAGTTCTCCATTAACGGGTCTAATAGATTCTAACATTTTTTCATATTCATATGGATATAAATTATCAAATTGATTAGCAGATATACCATTTGCAGATGTTACCATTTTGCTGAATATAGGAACAAGTTTTGATGATTTATTTTGTTTAATAAATTTCTTATCCCATTTTCTGAAAGTATTATGTCTAATAGCTTTCATTTCTTGTCTATCGTTTGCAAAAATATATCCGAATGTATAAACGTATAAATAATCTTTAACTTCATTTATATTGCTAAATTCGCTGTTATGAGTAAGGAATTTTTCATAATCAGAAATTCTTTTATTCATTTCTTTAGGTGTAGTTGCAAGGTAACCACCATTTTCTAAGAATTCGTCTTTATGTTTTGCTCTTAAGTATAAATAAGACTTCATATCAGAAGGTACATATGAGCCGAATTTTTTATAAGTAAATCTGTAATCTTCTTTAAGATGATATTTTGCATAGGCAGTATCTGAAACTATTTTTAACCCAACAGGTGCAAGTTCTCTATTATAGTGTTCTGCACATTTTTTGAATTCTTTTTTTGTTTGAGGAATTGAGTTTTTGATATCTTCTTTAAGAAGATTGTCATTAGAATAAGTTTCAATCTTCAATAATTGTTTTCTATAATTATCAAATACTTTTGCTTTTTCTTCAGTTGATTCATCAGAATATTTTAGATATAGAACCAAAAAGTTTTGTACATCTTTTAGATTTTTTACTAAATCTTGTAAGCTTTCCGGTTGAGTTAACTCTGGGATGGAAGAAGGATCTTCCATATAAGCTTCATATTTTCCTCTATCGTTATTAAAATTATGGTTAAAGGTATAATTTTCGAGAACTTTAAAACCAATAAAACCTATTAAAAGAACAAAAATAGCGATAAATGTTTTATTAAAAATATTGATGATATTAGTCCAATTAATAGATATTTCTTTTTTTATTGGTTGTTTGTAATAAGATTTTTTATAAATACTATTATCATCAATATCTTTAGCTATTTCATATCCACAATTAATACAAAATTTTTGATTATTTTTAATTTCGTGACCACATCTAGGACAAAACATATTATTCTCCTTCATATAGTAATTCAACGTTATTATACTATATGAAATTAGAAAATAAATCCTATTTATGCTGCAGTTCTATTATTAAGGTCTTTTATGTTGTATCTCCAAGTATCTGTTTGTTCCATTGTTTTCATTGCAACATCTTCAGGAAGCCCAGCATGGTGTATTTTAGGGATTAGATAAGTTGCAGGATATTCAATTGGTTCAGATACATCATCATCTGTATCATTACAAATGAAATACAATTCGCCTTTATCGTCTTTTCTATAATCAGTTATTGTAATTTCGTGTGCTCCGATGATTTTTTTAGAATCATCAGTTAATGTATAACCAATAATAATATTTTTACCTTTGTCTAAAGTTTCTAATAGTTGAGATTTTGCGGTGTCGTAATCTGTTGCGTAGCCTATTAAGGTTTGATTATCATCTACATTTTGATATGTTACTGACATAATATTTTTATCTTCAACAACAGATTCAAGGAAAGTTTTTTCATAATCAATTAGTCCGCTATCTTCATTACTAAATTTTCCACCACGTTTATCGTTAAGTGAATTGTAGCTTTGTTGAGATGCAACATTCATAAATGTAGATTGCATAAGAACATCAATAGATGAACGTTCTAAATTGTCTCTGTAATTTTGTTGGATTTTTGCTCTTAGATAAGCATTTTCATCAGGTGCTAATTTGATTTTAGCGGTTTTAAAATCTTTTGCTTCATATGGAATTTCAAAAGAATTTAATAACCAAATAGCATCAAGAGTATTTTCTGATAAGCTATCTAGTTTAATGTTTTTAGATACTGATTTTTCAGGAGATGTAAGCCCTTCTGCAAATCTTACATATTCAGCAGGTTGTTTTTTTGCAAGATTAAATTGTTCACTTGCAGCAACACAACATCCGGAAAATAATTCTTGTAACTCAATTTCAGTAGATTTTCTTTTAATAAGATTAGGTGAATTATTTGTAAGTTTATTAATTACTTCAGTTTTATATTCATCTGGGATATCTCCAAATTTTTGTGTAATAGTATATGGATCAGTAACTGAAATTAATGTGTCTTTTAATAATTTTTTATTTTCAAGCCCATTTGCTCTAGGTGTTGTTGCCATTTTGTATAAGTTATCTAGAACAGATGTGTTGTCATTAGAATCGTTATTAAGTAATATTCCGCTTTTAAGAGCGTAATCTAAATATTTTCTATCTGGTTTATCGAGTTCTTGGGACAAAGTTTTATATTTTTCTTTTTCTTCTTTTGTTGTAAGAGAAGTTCTAAACCCAGTATTTACAGGTGTTGCTGTGAAATTCAAATTTGTTGAATTAGTATTTATATTGGTATTATTTTTATGTTCATTACAAGACTTACTTCTTATTGGGGAAGCATTGTAACAAGACATAATACTATTTGAATTCACACTAATCATACTAAAATAAAAACTTCTTACTTTAAAAATTTGCTTATTTAAGATATAAATATTAAAAAAGGTTAAGATGAAGTTCAAGAAATTAACAGATAAACAGATAATAATTTCATTAGATAGATTAACACGCTTTAAGCCTACAGAAGAAAAGTATCTAAGGGTTTTTAAAGATATTATTGTCTCAAATTTAATAGAGCCAAAATATAAAAAAACAGAATTAGATAATTTTGATTATTCTGAACTTAGGGATATTGCAACAGAAATATTTAATAATTCTTTAAAGGAAAATAATACTCAAGATTTATCTTTAAATTGTCTTTTGAAGGATTACGAAAATTCAATTTTCAAAAATAATACAGAGGTTAATAAACTTCTAGAAAATAGATTGGATTATAAATCAGCACTAAATTTATTAGGAGAAGAATTACCCTTAAATTTGAAATGGTTTAAACAATTAGAGTTTACAAATAACACTATCGAATCAAGAATAAAAGATGGTTTATTATTCCCGCTAAGTTGTGTTGTAATTGTTGAGGGTATAACAGAAGAAATATTATTGCCAGAATTCTCTAAAATTTTAGATTTTGATTTTACTAAATATGGAATAAAGATTTTACCTGCAGGTGGTAAGAATCAAGTAGTAAAATTATATTATTCATTGTCGGAGGTATTAAAATTACCGATATTTGTATTATTAGATAAAGATGCGGTAGAAAATGTTCAATTAATAAATTCAAAACTTAGAGATATGGATAAGGTTTATTTGTTGAATAGTGGTGAATTTGAGGATTTATTACCTGAAAAACTCATAATTAATACAATAAATTCTGACTTACAAAATTTCGCATCTGTAAATGAATCAGATATAGAAAAACCAGAGCCAATGGTTAAAATTTTAGAAGAGATATTTAAGGATAAAGGTTTGCACGAATTTAAAAAGGCTGAATTTGCAACATTAGTAAAGAATCAGATAAAAACAGACCAAGATGTATCAGATGAGATAAGGTTAATAGTTCAAGAAATTAAATCTCTTTCAGAACAAATGAATAAATCATTGATATAGTTGATACTACAATAAAAATGATTTGCTAATATTAAAAAGGTTACAAAGCATTAAGAATCTATAAAAATAGGGTTGAAAACTTGTAATACATGATATATAATTAGTATAGCGCTATAGGTAGTATAAAGAAAGGATTTTTATATGCCTACAATCACATTCAGCGGCTTGGCATCAGGCTTGGATACTTCTGCATGGGTAGAAGCATTCGTTTCTGTTAAGCAGACAACACTTACGGGATATCAACAATCATTAGAGGCAATTGAAAAGAAACAGGCAACAGTTTCTGAACTTCAAGCATCTTTTAATACATTAAGAACATCATTAGAAAAACTAACAGATGCTAAGTTTGGTACATCAATGGATTTGTTTGCCAATAATATGGTTACATCTTCTAATGACAAAATATTTACAGCAACAGTAAATAAAAATGCTGCTCGTTTAACATATGATATAAAAGTAGAGCAATTAGCAACAAAGACATCTGTAAGCTCAGACAAGTCAGTTAGTGCTGTTGCAAATGATGAAACAAAACTTTCAGATATAGGTATTACAGAAGGAAGTATGACAGTATATGTTGATGGTGCAAAGAAAACAATCAACATAGAAAAAGATGATACTGTTCAAGATTTAAAAACTCGTTTCGCTGAAGCAGGAGTAAAAGCTGAAATTGATTCTAATGGTCAATTAAATTTATCTGCTCAAAATGGAACATCTGAAGTATTAGTTGGTGCAACAACAGATACTTCAAATATGAAGTCTATTTTGGGATTATCAAAACAAGAAGATGGTACATATAAATCATCATCAGCTTTATATCAAGTAACCGGAACATCAAAAATAACAACTCCTGGTATATTTTCAGATGGAAACGGTGGTACAACTTCAATTAAGGAAGGTACTTTCAAGATTGGAGATGCAGAATTTACAATAGATGAGAATACAACTATTAATAGTTTAATTTCTCAAATAAACAGTAACAAAGATGCTGGAGCAACTGCATATTGGGATTCAGCAAATTCAAAATTAGTATTAACTTCAACAATTGAAGGTGAATCTTATGTAAATGTTGAAGCTGGAACAAGTAATTTTACAGATGTAATGGGCTTTACAACATCTGAATGGGGTTCAGATGGAAGTCTAGTATCAACTGCATTAAATACTGATAACCAAACACTTGGAGAAAATGCAATATTATATATTAATGGTACTCAAGTTATTTCGCCTACAAATACAGTAACAAGTGATGTTTCTCGTTTGGATGGTGTAACTATCAATTTGAAAGGCGTAAGTACAGAAGAAGAACCAAGTACAAAATTAGAAGTTACTCAAGATACAACAGAAGTTGTTACAGCAGTAAAAGATTTTGTTGATCAGTATAATGAATTGATGACAAAATTAGATGAGGTAATGGCTTCAGATGGTAATCTTCATGGTGATACAACATTGAATTCAATAAAACGTTCAATGAGACAAATGGTAACATCATCAAGCGGATATGGAAATGATACATATACAATGTTGTCTCAAATTGGTATTTCAACAGCAGACGCTGGTGCAGATATAAACGCTGATACAACATCATTAAAACTTGATGAAGATAAATTAAAAGAGGCATTGTCAAAAGATGCTGATGCGGTTAAAAAAGTAATGATTGGAACAACAAAAGAAGAAGGCCTTTTAACCAAGTTTGAAGGTATATTAGATGATGCATTAGCAAGTAATGGTTGGTTCTCAACAACAACTGAATCAATTCAGAGTGATATGACAAAGTATAATAATAAAATTACAAAGGAAAAACAAAACCTTGCTAATTATAAATCTAGATTAGAAGCACAGTTCCAAGCAATGGAAAATACTATTTCAAAAATGCAATCTTCATATAGTAATTTCTTATCAAAATAAGATATATATAGCTAAAAATTAAAAGGGGAAATTGAAAAATTTCCCCTTTTTTTATGCAGCATGAATTCATAATTTTTTATTAATATATTTCCGGTTTCTGATTTTTGTCGAGATAAAAAGTGTACTTGTTACATTTCTTAATATGCTTATCTGGCGCGGGTTTTGGGGGTGCCCCTAGTAGGGGGTATTGACATAAAACTTGAAATGTAATCTTTTTGTAATATTATAATAGTATAAATTTTTCCGTTAGATTCAAATTTGATAGCTGTTAACTAAAGAAGGCGAATCTTTTTCGGAGTCGCAATTTACAATTAAAGAGGATTTAGATGATTAGAAAACTAGTACTGTTCACTACATTGATAGTGATACTACTGTCTACGAAAGTCAATGCTTCTGAAGTACCCGTAAACCATGTAAAAAGCACAATAGTTCAACATTCAGTTGCACTAGGCGTTGACCCTGCAATAGCTTTATCAATAGCTAAAGTTGAGTCAGGTTATAGACATTCAAGTAGAAGTGCTTATGGTGCTGTTGGGGTATTTCAACTTATGCCGTCAACTGCGGCAAAATTGGGTGTAAACCCATACCATTTAAGTGATAACATCAAGGGTGGTATTATGTACTACAAGATGTTATACAAAATGTTTGGCTCAACAGAGTTGGCATTAGCAGCATATAATGCTGGACCTGCATATGTTTTAAAACACCACTGTGCACCACCTTGCACAAGAGGTTATGTAGCAAAAACAATGGCAGAGTATTACAGATTAAAGGCAAATCCTGATGAAGCATTAAAAAATAAGGGTAATGTTGTAGGTGCTTCATATCATGTAACTAACCCAACTCCAATTACAATCACTTCTCATGGTTCAGTAAAACCAATGACAGCAAGTGTACCAAGAGTAATCAATGATGGTACAAACAGATTAATAATAAAATCAGTACCTCAAAATACTCATTCAAATAAGCTACAGGTTAGTATGAATACTCAAGAATCTTATTTGTAATTTAATTTAAAAAAATAAAAAAGCCTGCCCGATTGGACAGGCTTTTTTATTTATCTTTTTGGGGTAAAATTATAATTGAAATTATTAATGAAAAGAGGGGTAAGTTTTGAAAGTTTTTAATTCATACACAAATAAATTAGAAGAATTTGTACCAATAGAAGATAATAAAGTAAAAATGTATGTTTGTGGGCCGACTGTATATGATAATGCCCATTTAGGTCATGCAAGATGTTATATTACTTGGGATGTACTATACAGATACTTAAAGTTTAAAGGTTATGATGTAACTTATTGCCGAAATGTTACTGACGTTGATGACAAAATATTAAAGAAGGCTGAAACAGAAAATAAGACTCCAGAAGAAGTTTCAAAATATTGGTATAATAAATTTACTGAAAGTATGAAATCATTGAATAATTTGAAACCAGATATTGAACCTTTTGCAACAAAGACATTAGGTGAAATGATTTCAATAGTAAAAGATTTAATTAATAAAGATTTTGCATATGAAGTTGATGGAGATGTATATTTTAGAGTTTCAAAATTCCCTCAATATGGTATGCTTTCTAAACAGCCTATTGATTCATTAGTAAGTGGAGCAAGGGTTGAAGTTGGTGATAGAAAAGAAAATCCGTTAGACTTTACTTTATGGAAACGTGATGAAAAATTCGGTTATAATTCTCCTTGGGGTAAAGGTCGTCCAGGCTGGCATATTGAGTGTTCTGCAATGAATAGAAAATATTTAGGCAAAACAATTGATATCCATGCTGGTGGAGCAGATTTAATATTCCCACACCATGAGAATGAAATTGCTCAGTCAGAGTGTGCAAATGGTTGTAAGTTTGTAAATTATTGGATGCATAATGGTTTCGTTACTATAAATAAAGAGAAGATGTCAAAATCTTTAGGTAACTTTTTAACCATAGATGATTTATTAAAAACTTATGACGCAAACACAATAAGATTCTTCATTCTAACAAATCATTATAGAATGCCAGTTGAATTTTCAGATGAAGCATTACAATCTGCAGCAGCAGGTGTAAAGAGAATGTTGAATGCTAAACAAACTAAAATAAATGAAGATTTTGATATAACAACAACAGAGGAATATAAACAGTTTGTAGATGCAATGGATGATGATTTAAATACATCTAAGGCTTTAGCAGTATTATTTGATTTAACAAATAAAGCAAATAAAGATGTAGAAAATGCATTTACTGTTTTATATAAATTAGCAACTTCATTAGGTTTTAGTTTTGAAAAAGCTAAATTATCAGATGAAGAGTTAAAAGAAAAGTTAGCTTTAGTAAGTAAAGAGTTAGATAAAAATTACCAATCAATGGATGAAATAATCGAAGATAGAAAACAAGCTAGGGCAGAAAAGAATTGGGAAATAGCAGACAAAATAAGAATTGCCTTAGACAATGTTGGTATAGTCTTAAAAGATTCAAAAGAGGGAACGGTTTGGGAAACAAAATAACAAAATTATTTTTAATATGTATTTCATTAATGCTTTTATTTTTCGGCATAACATCAGTAAATGCGAAGTCTGATGCTGATAATAAGCAGTCAATTATCCGTGTTGGAATAATGGATAATAATTTTAAGACATTGGAAAAACAGTCAGTTACTTTGTTCGGAACATCAACTTGTTATGTTTGTGATCCTGATACAAGAAAGGTTATAACAAAAGTTGATTCTGATGTTGAAATTCCATTTGTTATTAATCAAGGATTAATCGAGTTAAAAATGGATGATTGTGATGAAATATATAAATCAACGAAAGGTTTTGTAGTTTGTTGTCCTGATGGGTATATTGGAGTAAAAAATTTAAAACGCAGAGGAAAGCAAGCATTATATAGAGGTGCATTTAGTATTCAAAAAAATACAAAGCCAAATGTAATGTATCTAATAAATATAATTGATTTAGAAGATTACTTAAAAGGTGTAGTCTCTAATGAGATGCCAGAGTTTTTTGGTTTAGAAGCATTAAAAGCTCAAGCAATTGCCGCAAGAAATTATGCAATAATGCCAAGAACAAGGGTGTCAAAAGCATATGATGTTGTAGATAGTGTAGCAAGCCAAGTTTATTTTGGATATAACACAGAAACTCCAACAGGAAATAAGGCCGTAGAAGAAACAGAAAATATAATAGCTATGTATAATCATAATCCAATACTAGCATTATATAGTTCTTGTGCTGGCGGATATACAGAAAATTATTCATATGCGTTTTCTGATCCAGATACAAAACAATTCCCAGCCCCATTAAAACCATATTTATTAGCTAAACCTGATATTCAAAATACAAAAGCATTAAATCGAGAAGAAGTAGCTTATGAGTATTATTCAACAACACCAAACTCATATGATATGAAATCAAGATATTATCGTTGGACAAGAGAATGGACAAGAGAAGAATTAGAAAAGAATTTAAAACAAAATCTTGCAAAACAGTCTAAAACAGGATTTGTTAAACCAGAATTCTATGATAATTCTAATTTTGGAACATTAAAAGGAATAAAAGTTGTAAGACGTGGCAATTCAGGTAAAATAATTTATTTGGATATTGTAACAAGTGAAGGAAAGTATAGAGTTGCGAAAGAACTTGTAATCAGAAGATTATTTACTAAAGATGGTAAAGCATTACCAAGTGCTAATGTTGTTTTTAAATGCGATACAGATAGTTTCGAAAATATAACAACAATAAAAGCATACGGTGGTGGTTTCGGACACGGTGTAGGTATGAGCCAATATGGTGCAAGCTATATGGCAAAAGAACTTAAAAAGAACTTTGTAGAGATATTAGAACATTATTATACTGGTATTTATTTAGGAACAATTCCAGTAGAAGTGGATAAATCAGTTGTTGAACAGAAATTTTATCCACCATCTGATAAAGCTATTATTTATATAGAAGATAGAAAAGGTTTAAATGCCTTACAGGTTGTAATTAATGGTAAAGTTTGTAATTTTGATTTAAGCAAATTTATGAATATACAGCGTTGTGAATTGGATATTTCTTCTTATCTTAGAAAAGGTAAAGAGAATAAAATTGTTTATATTCCAGCTTGCCAAAATAGATTGGTTACAACCGATTTAAGTAAGGGAGATATGAAAATAAAATTATACATAAAATTTTTACACTAAAGGGAAAAAATGGAAGAAGTTGAAGGTAGAAAAGGTAGTAGTTCAGGAATATTAAAAGCTGCGTGGTTAATAGCATTAGTTACGATATTAAGTAAGATAGTAGGTTTTTTGCGAGATGTTGTGACAGCAAAGTATTATGGTGCGTCAATAGTTTCAGATGCTTATTTTTATGCATATCAGATTCCATCATTTGCAATAATATTATTAGGTGGCATTGGCGGCCCATTCCATAGTGCGACTGTTGCAGTATTTTCAAAATTAATTCCTGATTTAGATGCAAAACCTTCAGAGTTTGTTAATAAACTATATAATACATTTTTAGTATTAAGTGTATTTTTCTTTTCAATGTTAGGTTTGGTGTGTTATTTATTTTCTCCACAGATAATGGGGATAATAATATCAAACGGAACTCCAGAATTAATTTCATTGGCAGCATTGCATTTGAGAATAATGACACCCGTATTTATAGTAGGTGGGATTGTTGGTATTTATTATGGATTATTAATTACTTATAAAAAATTTATGTTACCAAATTTTTCACCAATGGTAATGAGTATAGTAATTATTATCGCAGTTTGTTTAGCTAAGGAGGATAATTTAGGTTTAGTATTAGCTTGGGCAACAACTGTTGGTGCAATATGTCAGTTTTTATTACAATTCCCTCAAATTAGAAAAATAGGATTCAGATTTAAACCAAATTTTAATTTTAGAAATAATGCGGAATTGAAATCAATATGCGAATTATTAATTCCTGCAGTATTTAGTTCTACAATAGGTCAGTTACATATATATGTTGATATGTTTTTTACCTCATCTTTAAGAGAAGGAGCTTGGACTGCTTTAGGGTATGCAAATAGAATTTTTCAATTCCCAGTAGGAATTTTGGTTACAGCATTCTTAGTTCCATTATTCCCTTTATTTACAAGGTTAGTTGCGCAAAAAGATTATGAAGGTATAAAAACATATTTTAATAAAGGTGTTGGTTTATTATTTTTCGTTGCAATTCCAATAATTATTGGAATTTTAACTCTAGGTTTAGATTGTGTAAGGTTAGTGTTTGAAAGAGGAGCATTCACTTATGGTGATTCCTTAATGGTTTTTGATGCTTTATTATATCTATCATTTTCAATAATACCTTACGTATTTAGAGATTCAATAACTCGTGTTTATTATGCTTTTGATGATTCAAAAACACCATTCTTAATAGCAGCATCTTCAATTATTTTGAAATTTTTATTTAACTATATATTTATTTCAAAATTAGGTTGGCAAATAGGTGGTATTACATTATCAACTTCACTTGTAACTTTATATAATGCTGTTGCATTAGGTTTATTAATGTCTAAAAAAGTAAAAATGGCATACAAAGACTTATTTATAAACTTATTAAAAATGATATTAGTAGGTTTAGTAACTTTAATTGTAACTTATATATCAGTAAAATTAATAGGAGTTTATGTTCATTTACCAAGAACAATATTTGAAATAATAAGAATATCCCTTGGTTCTATTGAAATATTAGTTTTATATGTAGCACTAAGTTGGATTTTTAAAGTAAATTATATTGGTGATATGATAAATAGAATTCTATCAAAGTTGAAAAGAGCGTAAAATGATTTTAAGTGATGAATTAAAAAATAAAATAAAAGAAGTATTAGAAAATGATGGTGTAATAGCTTTTGTAACAGATACAGTTTGGGGGCTTGGTTGTCTTCCTGAAAGTGAAAAGGCAGTAAAAAAAATATATGAAATAAAAGGCAGAGAAAAAGAGAAACCTTTAATATTGATGTCAGATGATGTATATCCATTATTTGACTATATTACTAATGTTCCAAAATCTGCTCAAAAACTTATAAAACAATATTTTCCAGGCGCATTAACAGTTGTTGTTCCAAAGAGCGATAAAACCGGAGGATATTTAACATCTAACTTTGATACTGTAGGTATTCGAGTTCCTAATAATCCTGTATTTGCTGAAATATGTCAAAGTTTTCCAACAAGAGTTTTAGCGACAACAAGTGCAAACTTATCCCACGAACCAGCTGCATTAACATATGAAGAGGCATTAAATTATATTGGTGATAAAGTTGATTTAATAATTGAAGATTATGGTTATTCTGCAAAAGGTTTAGCTTCTACTGTTGTCGGCTTTAAAGATGAAGAAGTTATAATTTATAGACAGGGTGAAATCCTTTTATAATAAGAAAATTATTAAATAATGTAACAAAAATAACTTTTAACACTTCATGAGAATATAGTTATAAGTTATAATAAGTATATAATAGTAATTTAAGGATTGTATCGTCACAAATTTTTTAACGGAATATTCAAATCATTGAGGATAAATATTTCCAACTTGAAAGGAGTTAATAATGGCTCTAACTATCAATACGAATCTAGGTTCATTAATTGTACAAAAAAACTTAGATGATGCCACAAAAGCGTTGAACAAATCAATTGAGAGAATGACAACAGGCTATAAGATTAATAGTGCTGCTGATGATGCTGCAGGATATGCAGTAGCAACAAAAATGCAGACTCAGTTGAGTTCAATAAGTGTAGCTCAAGATAACGTAGCGATAGGTTCAAGTTTACTTTCAACAACAGAAAGTAATTATGATTTGATAACAACACACTTACAACGTATAAGAGATTTAACCGAACAAGCTGCAAACGGAACTTATGGAGAAGATTCTATTGAAGCAATTAAAGCTGAAGTAGAAGCAAGAATGCAAGAAATTGATAGAATCGCTCAAAGTACTGAATACAATGGTATTAAACTTATGGATGGTTCTCAAGCAGGCGGTATTACTCTTCAAGTAGGTATTGATTCAAGTGCAAATAGCCAAATCCAGTTAGATGCAGCATTATTTGCTGATGCTCATGTATCAGTTTTAACAGGAACTGCATGGGGTACATTTACAGGTTATTATACTCCAGGTGGAACAAATTATGGTGATGCTCTTGATGCAATCGATGAAGCATTAAATAACATAACAAGCATTCAAACAAATTTAGGTGCAATCCAAAACAGATTGGATTCTGCTGCTGATGCTTTAGATGTACAATATTCAAACGTAACATCTTCATTATCAACTATTAAAGATGCTGATGTTGCTGCTGAATCATCAAATTACATTAAAGCTCAAATATTACAACAAGCGTCAGCATCATTGTTAGCTACTGCTAACCAAACACCATCTATTGCTCTTAATTTAATTTAGACAAATTAAGACATAGTTAAGCAAGAAGTTGTTGATTGAATTCTGTGCAGCATTTTGTGCTGCACTTTTTATTTTTAAATAGCAAATTTTATTTTTAGAGGGTTTAATTAATTTGTAAGGAGTCTCTTATGAAAATTTTACCCTCATTATTCCCAACAATAAATCCAGTTGCAAATAAAAAAGTGCAAACAGTATTGCCAAATAAATCTCAAGGAATTGATTCTGTTACAAAAACAGCAATGGCTTCAAACCCTGATTATATCCCATCAAAAATGTTTTTATCATTATTAAAAACAGGTTTAAATGGTGGTAAGGCTGATGTTTCTTTGTTTAAGGGTAGAACAACAGAGGATTGGGTAAGAATGTATAATTTGGGGCATCAAAATGCAGTGACTCCGATATTATTAGAAGGCTTAAGAAAGACTCCAAATATAAAAGTACCTAAAGACGTATTGGAAAATATGGAGATAAATGAACAGTATGTTAAAAAATACCATATGGCCCAAGAACGTGCATTAGGAGATTTAATTAAAATTTCATCTGCAGAAGGTATAGATACAGTTCCAATTAAGGGGATAGGTTTTTCACTAAATTATCCAGATCCACAGAAACGTTTTGGTGGCGATATAGATATATTTAACTTTAAGCATGGTTCTGATTGTTCAAAACCAGAAAATAATATGTCATATATTTTTGATGAAATATGTGCAAAAAAAGGTGCTAAAATAGATTCAAGCCATCCTAAACATAGTGAATTTAAATATCGTGGAATTCCAATTGAAAATCACCGTCATTTTGTAGATGTTGATAGTAAGTTTGTCAAAGTTCCAATGGCAAAAGAAGTTGATAAATATTTGATGAAGGTATTAAATCCAACAGAAAAAGTTTTACCAATGGGCACAAAAGTTTTAGTTCCTTCAAAAGAGTTTGATAATGTATTTTTAGCATTTCATTCAATGACACATTTTTTACTTGGAGGAATAAATTTCCATCATTTGGCAGATTGGTCTGTTCAAATTAAGAAAAATTCATTAGAGATTCCAAAAGAATTTAAAAAGACTCCTGTTGAAACTTTTATGTATGCAATGACAAATTTATCTAATAAGTATTTAGGAACAAACGTTAAAGTTCCGGAAAATAAAGTTTTAGAAGATGCTATATTTAATAAAATTTTAGATCCTGAAAATAAATACTCTACAAATAAAATCAAAAAACCAACTACAAATAATCCATTAAAGGTTTTGCAATATAAATATAATGTAATAAAATCAGAAGAAATGGTTAAAAAGACTTTATTAGGAAATGAAGCAGGTTCAGTAACCGGCGCATTATTTAGATCTTTAAAAAGCCATATTTTAAATCCAAAATCATTTAAACATGTTATGAGATTATATAACTAAGCATTAGCCTTTTAAATATAATGTTTTAATTAAATTATCTTCTAATAATTTCTTATCTTTGTTATCAGATTTTGCATCATTAATCATAATGCAGAATGCGTACTTATGACCATTTTGTGTAGAAATAAAACCTGTTATATTACTAACATTAGCTAATGTACCTGTTTTAGCTTTAATATTACCTTTTAAATAAAGTAATCTATCTGCCATTGTTCCTTCGCCAGATGTTGCCATTATTGGTTCTAATTCTTCTCTATTTAATAAAAGGAAATTAGTCATAAAATCAGAGTCCATAAGATTATTTTTTGATACTCCACTTGCATCCATTATATTTATGTGAGAGTTATCTAGGTTCATCTTTTTACAGTAATCATTGAACATTTCTTTTCCTGATTCAAATGATCCTGTTGTATTTTTATACTTTCCGCCTGCTAATTTAAATAGAGTTTCTGACACATAGTTATCGCTATTTTTTAATATATCAATTTTAGCTTGTGAAACATTATGTGAAATTTTATCTACAAGATAGTAATCATTAGTAAGTTTTTTATTATAATAAATTCCACTGTTGCTTTTTTGATTATCTAACAGAGCATCAGTTAGTCTTAATTTGAAATATTTTTTAGGGCTGTTTACAGGAATTTTAACTGTAACAGTTTTATTTACAACTCCAGATGCTGTAATAATATCAGGGGCTTCATAGCTTTTTTTCTCAATTTTATATTCTGTTTTGTTTCCAGTAATAACATTATTTATGAAAGATGTAGGATAATCCTTTTCAAAAACAATATTGGCAGGAGCATTTTCCATTGTTGGTTCAATAAATATGTTCATTGTGTTTCTGTCAATATTATAAGCACTAAATTTTGGCATCAATGGGTTTATATCATCATCCCATTGCCAGCCTTCTCCCCATTCTTGATTATCAATAATAGAATCATCAATATATATAGCCTTAACTTCTGCAGGCATTTTTTGAGTTAGAGTTTTTAAGTCATTACTTTTTAAATAAGGATCTGCACCTAGGACTATAATATAGTTTCCTGTTTTATTTTTATATAATTTTGTATTAAATTTATAGTCTTCTCCTAATACTTTAATCGCAGGTAGCGTTGTGATTAATTTTTGAGTAGAAGCAGGTGGTCTAGGGACTGTTGAGTTAAGTTCATAAACAGATTTTGAATCATCTATTGATTTTATTGATATAGATATTGCTCCTTTATGAATATTTGAATTTGAAATTGTATAATTTATGTCTTTAGATAAATCTTTAGAAAAACATAAATTAGCATTTATAAATAATGCTAAAATAGTAAATAAACATATTTTTTTAATCATTATATAAAACCTCATAACTATCTTGAATATCTTTCAAAACAGTACATTTATTTCTAAAATCATACATTTCACTCAATGATATTTGAGCAGAGATAATTCCTTCTTTTTCTGATATTTCGTCAAGGATATTTCCACTGTAATCATAAATTAGTGAATGTCCTAAGTTTTTTGCCCCAGTAGGTAATGTTCCTGTTTGTGTTAGAGCAACCATATAAGTTTGGTTTTCAACAGCTCTAGCTTGAGTTAGCGAGTTCCAATGGATAGCTCTTGATAAAGGCCAAGCTGCCATGTTAACAAGAATATCAGCTCCTGCTTTTCTGTACGCACGGTATATTTCTGGGAATCTTATATCATAACAGATAGTTAATCCTATTTTAACTCCTTCAATATTTACCATAACAGGGTTATCACCTTTTGTTATGTATGTTCCTTCAGAGTCATCATAATAAGAATATAAATGATTTTTATTATAAGTAGCTATAAGTTCTCCGTCTCTATTAATAACAGGACATGTATTGTAGTATTTGTCTCCAACTTTATTAACAAAGCTTCCGCCAAGAATATTGGTTTTATATTTTTTTGCAAAATGAGCTAAAAAATTAATAGTTTCACTATTTTCTAATACTTCTGCCGCATCAATAAACTTATCACAAGCCCAACCAACATTCCATAATTCTGGTAGAATTAAAATGTCTGTATTAGGTTTGATATTATTATTAATTAAGCTCTCTACTTTTTCAAAATTAGCCTTTTTATTGGCAATAATCGATTCCATTTGAATCGCAGAAATATTTATTTTTTCTTTTTCCATATACCGAATCTGAATACCTCTTTAAACTTTTTAGGAGCTTGTTTTTCTAGTTCTTCTAAAGATTTTTCTACTTTTAATCTAACTTGTTCATCTTGTTCATCTGTATTATTAGGGTCAACGTAAATAGGTTCTCCATAAAGATTAATAAGATGAGTAGAGAAAAATGGTAATCTAAATTTATCCCAAGTAGGGAATTTAAGGAATGTGAAATTAGATGAATACCAATATACAGGAACAATAGGAGCACCAGATAGTTTTGCAATTTTTACAACTCCATCTTTTACTACTTTAGCTGGTCCGCTAGGTCCATCAACCATAATAGCTCCACAGTTACCATTTTTTAATTCTGAAATCATTTGTAAAGTTGCTTCAGTGCTGCCTTTTTTGCCTTTAGAGCCTCTAACAACTTTAAAACCCCAATTTTCACAAACTTTTGCAATAATTTCGCCATCTCTAGAACGGCTTATCATAACATTAACTTTTTCTCTATTTGGAAAACCGTGAACACAACATTGGTGCGCGTGCCACATCGCATAAACACAATTTTCAACATCAGGATGATTTACATTCTGAATATCTGTAAAAAATTCTTGAATTTTGAATATAGAATATATTGCTTTGGAAATTTTTTCTCTGTCTAAATTTTGAAATACTCTAACCATAAGTCGATTTTACTACAATTAAGCAAAGTTCGCAAACATAAAAAACTAACTTTAATTTTTTTTATAAATATCCACCGTGCGTATGATGTAGCAACTAGCAGAAATGATGTAAATTAACTATGGTGATGCATAATATTACCGGAGAGAGGTTAAAATTTGAAGAAGTTTAATTTCCGTTTGCAAGCTGTTTTAGATATGAGACAGAAGGAATTGGAAAAAAAACAACAAGAGATGGCAAGTATTGTTAAAATGCTAAACAAACAAATTGAAGAGCTAGAATGGATTGATGCTCAGAAATTGCAGGTTTTGACTTCTTTAGAGAATATATGTAGTTCCGCTGTATTAGATTTGACAACAATATCAAGTAGTAACGGTTACTTACAAAAATTAGGTCATCAGGCTATAAACCAAAATAGGGTAATCGAAAATACAAAAAATATTATGAAAATGAAGCAGTTGGAAATTAATGAAGCATATAAAAAAGTAAAAGTTTTAGAAAAATTAAAGGAAAAACAAGAAGAAGAATATTATCGAATTTATGAAGAAAAAATGTCAAAAGAAATCGATGATATAGCGACATCAAGATATAAGGCAGGATAGATGGCACAGCAAATAACAAATATGAATAATTCCATATTAGATGTATTATCAGATACAAAGCTTGATTATACTGATAATTCAAGTAATGCATTTGATTCTGCTTTAGAAAGTGCTGTTAATAAAACAATTTCTTCAAATAATTCTGAATATACTTTTGGTAAAAGAGATTTAAATAAAACATTATCAGATAAAAAAACATTTGCTAAAGATTCAGTTAAAGATACTACTTCTGATAAAAATATAAATGTGTCACAAGAAGTTGGATCTTCTCGTGATGATAAAAATGTAATTGATAATAAAAATGAAGATATTAAAGATTCTTCTAAGGTTTCTGAAGATACAGAAGATGTAAAAGATACAAAGCCAAAGAACACTAATATTATTGATTTAGTATCTAAATATACATATTTTGAAGACGAATCAACATTGTCAGATTCTTTAGTTGATGCAACAGAAGATTTAGATACATTATCAGAACTTACAAGTGAAACATTGGTATCTGATATAGATGTAGATAGCAGTGTTTTAAATGCAGAAGCTGCAGGTTTAGCAGCTCAAGCTCCATTATTAGGAGAAGTTTCTGAAGTTGGTAGCAATGATGTTAATTCTGCTCAGATAGAAGTGTCAGAAAATATTCAAATAGAAAATCTTGATTTAGAAGAATTAGGAGAAGGACAATCTAAAGATTCAATTTCTCAAGATATATTAGATGAATTGAATGTAACTTTAGAAGATATAACAACACTAGAAGATTCTTCTGATAGTAATTTGATGACAACAGCAGAACAAGCTGTAAAATATGTTATAGATAAAAATTCAACAGAAGAAACTGATTTAGCAGTAGATTCTGTATTAGAAGATGAAGGATTGGTTGATACAACAATTACAGCAGAAGATTTATCAGAGGCTAATGAAACTTTAATAGCAAATAATGATGAGAACTTATCAGTTTCTCAAGATGGTTTAGAGAAAAATGAAGTTACAGAAACATCAAGCGAACAAATTGAGGTTAATGACGGTGCTGATAGTTCTTCAACTGATGAAAATAGTTATTTAAATAATCATGATAAATCTGATAGAAAAGAAAATTTGAAAAAAGAATCAATGAAATCAGATAATATTGATGATATTCCTGATATTGAACAATCTACATCAAAAGATTTGAAATATTCAAATCTTCAAGGTGATATATCTGTAGGTAAGGCTAATTCAGTATCTGGTATAAACCAATCAAATTTGGCACCTACATCTTCTGCTCAAAATATGCAGCCAGTAAATATTTCAAAAGAAGATGTAATAGCTCAAATACATAATAAATTACAAGCATTAAATAGTACAACAAATACTAAATTAACAATGGTATTGAATCCAGAATCATTAGGAAAAGTACAAATACAATTAGCAAATAGTAGAGAAGGGGTAACAGCAGAATTTTTAGTATCGTCACAAGGTGTAAAAGATATTTTGGATTCAAGTTTAACACAATTAAAGGAAACATTATCAGCACAGGGTGTCCACGTTAATGATGTTTCTGTAAAAGTTTCAACACCTCAAAATCCTTCTCAAATGGATTATACAGAACAAGAAGGTTCAAACTCAAATAAACAAAATCAAGAAGGACATCAACAAAGAGAAAAAGATGAGCAAGGAGCATTTGATGATATGTTCTCAAGTTCATTAGAAGAAGGAATTGAAGAAAATAATTAGAAGTAGAGGTAAATAATGACAGTATCTAATGTAATGAATGAATTAAATTCAATGCAAAACCAAACAACTTGGAGCAAGGCAAATTCAAATCAAGCAACTCAGCAATCTACAACAGATAAAGATATGTTTTTGAGCTTGATGTTACAACAAATGCAGAACCAAGATCCAACACAACCGATGGATAATAATGAATGGTTAGCGCAATTAGCGCAATTCTCATCATTAGAACAAATGACTGCCGTAAATGAAGGTTTAGCGGAATTAACAGGAACAATGCAAGCATTAGCTGCTGGTATTGCGCAAAATGGTAATATTACTCAGACATTATCATTAATTGGAAAAGAGGTTGATATTGTTCCTGATCCTGAAAAACCAGATGAAGTTATAACAGGAACAGTAACAGAAGCAACTTTTGAAGATGGAGAAGGTAAGATTAAAGTTAATGGTAAATATTATTCAATCGCTTATGTTCAAAATATCCGTGAAGCGGGTTCCAGCTCAGGCGAAACACCAGTAACTCCAATAATTCCCCCAGAAACAGATGAAAATAAACAATAATAATTAGCAAATTAAAGATTAAAACTACGAAATATACTAGACTTTGGAACAGAGGAGAGAGAAATGAGTCAGGCATTATACACATCAAAATCCGGAATAGCTGCAGGGCAAACGCAAATCGATGTAATTGCAAACAACGTTGCAAACATCAATACTACAGCGTATAAAACAGCTAATGTAACTTTTTCAACATTATTTTCAAAAACATTATCAAGTGGATCTGCAGCAACTCAAGATGGTGGTGGAACAAACCCACGTCAAATTGGGTTAGGAACTCAAGTTTCTTCAATTTCAAGAGATTTTTCAACTGGTTCATTTCAACAAACAGGTTTAAGCTCAGATGCAATGATTACTGCTAATGGTTATTTTGTAGTTCAAGATTCTGCTGGAAACCAATTTTTAACTCGTGATGGTCATTTTAGTTTAGATTCTGATGGCAATTTAGTAACTGCAGCAGGTTATAAAGTAGTTGGAACAGCAGATGATTATACAAATAGATCATCAAGTATGACAATAAAAATACCTTCACAGTTAGGTATCGATGTGTATGGTTCTCCACGAGCAGAAATGTCTGATAAAATAGTTTCAGATTTAAATGCAGTCTCAATAAGTGAGGGTACCTTTACTTTTAATATTGGGCCAAATTCACATGATTTAGATGCTGCTGATTTTGTACAAGATGTTCCAGGTGATGATAGTAAATATACATATAATGGAACTGTTCACTATTCAAAATTAGATTATAATACCTTGAGTGATGCTGATTATAACTCATTACGATCAATATATGGTGAAGTTGATCCTGCACAAGTTTATTATAAAGGTGATGACGGAACATTTATCAAAGGTGAAATTCCAACTGCAGGTACAGTAATTGCAAAGAATGTTCAAAAGACATTATCATATAATATTACATCAGCAGACTTAAATGGAACATTAGAAGATTTAATAACAAGTATTAATGCAGAATTAAATCAACAATTAGCTGCTCAATTCCCAGGATTGCCTGGTGGGCAAAATATTGAGTTTTCAATAATTGATGGTGGTATTCAGATGGTTAATAATACTGGAATGTCTTTAAAGGCAGCTGATGCGCAAGGCTCTAGTTTTTTAAAAGAAACAGGATTAGACATTGCGTTAGAAAATGCTGTTAATGGGCAAACTGCATTTATTTCTGAAGATATGAATAAATCTGCAGATATTACTCAATCAGGCTCATTTACAGGCTCTGCAAAGAGAACAGATTGGGCAATAAGTGAAAACGGTACATTATCAGCTACTTATGATGATGGTTCAACATTAACAGTTCAAATGACAGAAAGTGGCAGGTTAGAATGGAAACTTGTTACTCAAGATAATACAATAATTACTGGTAATGGTGGAGCTAACTCTGATATTGATATGACAGAAGCTGGTTTAGATCCTGCAAACATGGTTCTAGAAATGGCAACTGTTGTAAATGATGGCGGTTTAGTTGCTCAACAAGATAATATGTGGTCAATAGGACCAAATGCTGGTGAGGCTTATTATGGTATGTCAGGTTCTCACGGATTTTCTTCACTAAAAACTGGTGGTTTGGAAGGTTCTAACGTAGATATGACAACTGAATTATCAAATATGATTACAGCTCAACGTGCAATCCAAATTAATTCAAGAGTATTTACAACTGCAAGTTCAGTATTAGAATCGTTATCATATTTAGGTCAATAATTTAAATAAATAATGGCATGGTATTTAAAAATAAACTAATTGAACCTGTGTCAAGAATTTAACAAAAGGAACTAACTTAACAAAACTTAATAATTAAAAACATGCTGAATACCATGTAAAACATGGGTTTCAGGAATCCGAGAAAGGAGGAAAAACTTTTACAATTGAATATTTGTCTTATCATGAGCGATAAGATATAATTATAATGTAGAGGAGATTTTATAATGACAGTTGGTAGTGTAAAAGATAATCTTCTACGTGTAAAACAAACAATCGTACCTTATAAACCAAATATAATTGCTGTAACAAAATATTATGGCTTGGATGCAATATTAGAAGCATATGATGCAGGTCTAAGAGATTTTGGAGAATCAAGAGCAAATGATGCAATAAAAAAAATTGAAGAATTGCCAGAAGAGATTCGTAACAACTCCAAATTCCATTTTATCGGTCATTTGCAGACAAATAAAGTAGATAAAGTTGTAAAATATTTTGATTATATTCAATCAGTTGATTCATTAAAGCTTGCAAAATGTATATCAGAGTCAGCGAATAGATTGAATAAGGTTCAAAAAGTCTTGTTACAAATAAACATATCAGAAGAGGTCCAGAAGTTTGGATTTAGTAAGAGAGAGCTTTATGAAAATTTCGACGAAATCAAAAAACTTCCAAGCCTAGAAATCTGTGGGTTTATGTGTATGGCGCCTTTAGGGGCAACAGATGAAGAACTAGATAAAGTATTTAGTGAGGCTTTGCAAATCAAAACAGAATTAAACAAGCAATATACCTTAAATTTACAGGAATTATCAATGGGTATGAGTGATGACTATTTGAGAGCAGTAGCAAATGGCGCTACAATGATACGTTTAGGAAGAATATTATTTAAATAATCGGAGGAAAGATGACAATAACAGAAAAATTGAGCGGAATAGTTGATTTTTTAACTCAAGGCTTAACAAGAGATGAAGAAGAAGATGCATTTGATTTCGGATCAGAAGAAGAATATGTAGAAGAAGGAAGTGCATTAAGAGTAACAAAACCTGAATATTCAACAAGAACAGAAAGTTCTCGTGAAATGAAAGTTGTAAATCATCCAAATTACAGAGGCTATGAAGTTATGATAGTTGAACCTCGTTCATTTGGTGAAGCAGGTCAAATGGTAAAACATTTAAAAGATAAAAAAACAGTTGTTTTAAATTTACACTTATTAGATAAAGACCAATCACAAAGAACTATTGATTTTGTTTGTGGTGCAGCTCATGCATTAAACGGAACAGCTCAAAAAGTTGGTGAAATGGTATTCATCTTTACTCCAAACAATGTTGCTTTGTCAGTAGACGCTCAAGCACAAAGCAAATTTGCAGAATCATTATGGAATAAACCATTATAATATATAAATTGATTTGTGATAGTTGGATTTTTAGGATGCTTGTGCATCCTTTTTTT
>CALUUV010000010.1 GCA_944324055.1 Candidatus Gastranaerophilales bacterium
CCGGATGAGAAACCACCGGTAAAACCCGATGAAAAACCACCGGTGAAACCTGATGAGAAACCTCCGTTAAAACCGGATGAGAAACCACCAGTTAAACCGGATGAGAAACCACCGGTAAAACCCGATGAAAAACCACCGGTGAAACCTGATGAGAAACCTCCGTTAAAACCGGACGAAAAACCACCAGTGAAACCGGATGAAAAACCACCGGTGAAACCGGATGAAAAGCCACCGGTAAAACCGGATGAAAAGCCGCCGGTTAAACCCGATGAAAAACCACCGGTAAAACCGGATGAAAAGCCTCCGGTAAAACCCGACGAAAAACCGCCAGTTAAACCTGATGAGAAACCTCCGGTGAAACCCGACGAAAAACCACCAGTGAAACCTGATGAAAAACCGCCAGTTAAACCAGATGAGAAACCACCGGTGAAACCTGATGAGAAACCACCAGTTAAACCGGATGAAAAGCCGCCGGTTAAACCCGATGAAAAGCCACCGGTGAAACCTGATGAGAAACCACCGGTGAAACCTGATGAGAAACCACCGGTGAACCCTGACGAAAAACCACCGGTAAAACCCGACGAAAAACCACCGGTAAAACCGGATGAGAAACCACCAGTTAAACCGGATGAGAAACCACCGGTGAAACCTGACGAAAAGCCGCCGGTTAAACCCGATGAAAAACCACCAGTTAAACCTGATGAAAAACCGCCGGTGAAACCCGACGGAAAACCACCTGTGGACACAAAGCCTCCGGTGGATACTAAACCGCCAGTGGATAACAAACCACCGATTGATAATAAACCACCAATCGACAATAAACCGCCGGTGGACAATAAACCGCCAGTGGATAACAAACCACCGATTGATAATAAACCACCAATCGACAATAAACCGCCGGTAGACAATAAACCGCCAGTGGACAATAAACCGCCAGTGGATAACAAACCACCTATCGATAATAAGCCACCAGTGGACAATAGACCACCGGTGAAACCTGACATGCCGGAAGTTCCAGATTTTGATATAAGCATTGAACATAATGAAGGAACAAAACCAAATAAACCTCCAATAGATAACAAACCAGGGGTAAATCAAGGGGTAAATCAAGAAACTAAACCTGATAAACCGCCAATGGACAATAGACCGCCGGTAGATAATAGACCACCAATTATCCCAAACGAAAAACCGCCGATTAAACCTTTGTACGGTCCTGACGATATGTTAGACCAATATCTAAACAACGAATTATGGTTACCGAACAGAGATCATGGAGCTGGGGTAAATAAGGGACCTAGACCTCCACATCACGGGCATGATGGTATTAGACCTGATAGACCACCGATTGATAACAGGCCGCCAATTGATAACCGTCCTCCAATGGATAATAAACCGCCGGTAGATAATAGACCACCAATTATTCCAAACGAAAAACCGCCGGTTAAACCGTTATATGGTCCTGACAATATGTTAGACCAATATTTAAACAACGAATTATGGTTACCGAACAGAGATCATGGAGCCAGACCTAGACCTCCACATCACGGGCATGATGGTATTAGACCTGATAGACCACCGATAGACAATAGGCCGCCAATTGATATAAGACCGCCTATCGATAACAGACCGCCGATAGATAATAGGCCGCCAATTGATATAAGGCCGCCTATCGATAACAGACCGCCGATAGACAATAGGCCGCCGATTGATATAAGACCGCCTATCGATAACAGACCGCCGATAGACAATAGGCCTCCTATTGATATAAGACCGCCTATCGATAACAGACCACCGATTGATAATAGGCCGCCGATTGATATAAGACCGCCTATCGATAACAGACCGCCAATTGATAACAGGCCGCCGATTGATAATAGGCCGCCGATTGATAATAGGCCTCCTATTGATATAAGACCGCCTATCGATAACAGACCGCCGATAGACAATAGGCCTCCTATTGATATAAGACCGCCTATCGATAACAGACCACCGATTGATAATAGGCCGCCGATTGATATAAGACCGCCTATCGATAACAGACCGCCAATTGATAACAGGCCGCCGATAGACAATAGACCGCCGGTTAATGATGGAATGCGCCCACATCCATTCCCTCATCCTGATCATCCGGGACATATAGATGTTAAACCTCAATTACCAGGGTTTAATCCTGATATGGGGTTACAAGAATACATGAGATATGAAATGTTGAGACCTGAACCACCAAGACATGCTCATAGACCTCATCATCATCACCATATGCCACCTCCACCACCTGAGAAGACTATGGATCCTGAAACTGCTGCAGCTATGCAAATTATGCAGAATGTTCAGCAACCAACAGACCCTACAATTACTCAAATGAGACAACGTTTGAGTGGAGATGCTGCAGAATTGTTCTTTACAGGTATGATTAATCTAAATGATTTATCAAATACTATAAAAGAAAATAGTAAAAGTGCTAAATCAAAACTTATATTAGCTATGGCGAATGCATCAAGACAAGGTATTGATAACTCGCAAATAAATGATACTTTAAAAATGGTTACTGCAAGTATGGCAGCAACTGAAAATAGTACACCATCAAAAATTCTTAAAAATATTATAGAATTATATCTTCCTTGGTATCCATTACAACAAGGGGTTGGTTTTGACTTAACAATTGAAACTTTACCTGTTGATCAAAACTTTTTATCTGTGTTGAAAGTTTGGATACAAACAAGAAACTACGGAAATGTTAATGCTGTATTAACACTATTAACAAGCAATTCCGTTGATATGAATATACAATGTAATGAAAAATTCCCTAAAGATGATTTATTAAAACGTCTTAATGATGAAACCCATAATCACACAATGCAATCAAGCATAAGTGTAGAAGAAGTTACATCGACAGAAGGGTATATTGAACCAGACCAACAAGCAAAAGTTAATTTATCATCTACATATGAATTAAACCCTTATTTATTATTAATGGCACATTCATTTATAAAAAATACAATTATAATTGATAGTAATATGACACTTACATAATATCCTTATGGCTATTGTTATTTTTTTCGTTAGCTAAATAATAATGATATGAATATTGTTATTATAGGTGGAGTTGCAGCAGGGGCAAAAGCTGCAGCTAAAACAAGAAGATTATTACCGGATGCAAAAATAGATATTTATACAGAAGATACACATGTTTCGTACTCAGCATGTGGTCTTCCTTATTATATACAGGGGAATTTTGATGATTATAAAAAATTAATTGTCAGAACCCCTGAAGTATTTGGAAAAAGTAATATAAATGTTCATCTAGAAAACCGTGTTATAAAAATAATACCTAAGACACAAAAAATAATAGTTAAAGATTTAGCCAATGATGTTGAATATCCTGTATGTTATGACAAATTGGTAATTGCAACAGGCGCAACACCATTCATGCCGGAAATAAAAAACATACATCTTAAAAATGTTTTCAAAATCAGGACTTTAGAAGACGGTATTGCAGTAAAAGAAGCAATGAAAGAAGCAAAACACGCCACAATAATTGGTGGAGGTTATATTGGAATAGAGCTTTTAGAAGCAATGGTTAAGAACAATATTCAAACAACCTTAGTTGAAAATTCTCCTCATATAATGCCAATGTTAGATTCGGATATTGCAGAACTTATAACAAAATATATTGAGTCAGAATGCAGCGATTATGTTAGATTACTAACCAACGATAGTGTAATATCATTTAATGGGCAAGACAAAGTCGAAGAAGTTATAACATCAAATGGCGAACATTTTGAAACCGATATTGTATTAGTATGTGCAGGAGTTCGTCCAAGAGTTGATATTGCAAAAGAAGCAGGAATAGAACTTGGAGCAACAGGAGCTATAAAAGTAAATAGCCGAATGAAAACAAATATTGAAAACATATACGCAGCAGGCGACTGTGCAGAAAAAACAAACATTATAACTCATCGTCAAGTATGGATTCCATTAGGAACAAACGCAAATAAAGAAGGTCGATGTGCTGCAGTAAATTTATCAGGATATACAGAAGATTTTGAAGGTGTTTTAGGTTCAGCAGTAACAAGATATTTATCACTCACTATTTCTACAACAGGATTAACCGAAAAAAGTTCAATAGAGAATGGTTTTGATCCAGTATCAGTAATGGTAACAAAACGAGACAAAGCAGGTTATATGCCAGAAGTAGAGAATGTCACCATAAAATTAGTTGCAGATAAAAGAACTCATAAGCTATTAGGAGGTCAAGCAATAGGTTGCGGAGATGCAGATAAAAGAATAAACACATTATCGGTAGGATTAATAAACGGAATAACGGTAGAAGAACTTGTTGGTGCAGATATGACCTATGCACCACCATACTCAACAGCGATAGACCCTTTATTATCAGCAGCAAGACTTTTAATAGACAAACTAAAATAATGCATAAATTCAAGAGATATGCTACAATATTCCTATGAATTCACCTTATGAAGAAGAGTTAAATAATGTCAAAAATAGAGTATCCAATGCTTTAGATAATACTCAACTTTACCAGTTTAAAGGAACTGTATCAAAACTTTTAGGCTTAACCGTAGAAGTAAAACTTCCAGGGTTAAAAATAGGAGATTTATGTTTTATTGAAACAAATACAGGAGAGAAAAAACCTGCAGAAGTAGTTGCGTTCAAAGGTGAAACAGCACAATTACTATTACTATTAGACGGAACGGGAATTGGACAAGGTAGTTTAGTTGTATCAACAGGAAATCCAATTATTATTCCGGTAGGAGAATTTTTATTAGGCCGATTGATTAACCCAATGGGAGAACCGATTGACGGAAAACCACTAGACACAACTGGCGCAATGTGGCGATCAATCGAAGGACCTCCACCAGGACCATTTGAGCGACCAATTATTACAGAAATGTTCTCAACAGGTGTTAGAGCAATCGATGGATGTATGACAATGGGTTGCGGACAACGTTTAGGATTGTTTGCAGGATCTGGGGTTGGTAAAAGTACACTTCTAGGTATGATTGCAAGAAATTCAGATGCTGATGTAAACGTAGTTGCACTAATCGGAGAACGTGGCCGTGAGGTAAAAGAATTTATTGAAGATTCACTAGGCGTTGAAGGGATGAAAAAATCAGTTATCGTATGTTCAACAGGTGACCAACCCCCATTGATTAGACAAAAAGCTCTACTTGCAGCAACAGCAGTATGTGAGTATTTCAGAGATCAAGGGAAAAAAGTATTCTTAATGACAGATACAGTAACACGTTGTGCAATGGCAGGTCGTGAAGTTGGTTTGTCTATCGGAGAGCCTCCAACAATGAAAGGTTATCCGCCATCAATATTCTCTTGGTTACAAAAAGTTTTAGAAAGAGCAGGAAACAGTCCAAAAGGTTCTATTACTGCTTTATATACAGTATTGATGGAAGGTGACGATATCTCAGACCCTATCGTAGATATTGTGCGTGGTATTGTAGACGGTCACATTTTCTTATCAAGAAAAGTTGCAGAAAGTAACCACTATCCAGCAATTGATGTTTTAGGAAGTATCTCAAGGTTGATGTCAGCTATTGCCAGTCCTGAACATAAAGCAGCAGCTGGTAAAATGAGAGCTTTATTATCTTTATATAGAGAAAATAAAGACTTGATTGACGTTGGTATGTATCAACCTGGAAGTAACCCTAAACTTGATATTGCAATTGAAATGATGCCGCAAATTAACGCATTCTTACAACAAAGAACATCAGATATTGTATCAATGGATTCTACAATTAATACTCTTGTAGAAATGATGGCAAATATTGATATTTAAACCTCAACTTTAGTTATAGATTATAATAATATAAGAAAATGATGTTTTTGACATGTTTCTTGTTAAAATTATAGTATGGCACAAGTAGAAATTGAACATGATACCGAATTAAAAAGCGTTGGGTTAGAATTAATGTTTCTAACTCCAGAAAAGTATGCCAATGAACAAGGGATAACGGCTGTTGAATTATCAAAATTAGTCAATTTACCACTTGACACAGTTAAGAAAAAATTAGCAATATTAAAAGAAAAAGATATAGTCAGAGTTAAGGGAAATAATCCTAAATTCTGGCTTTTTGATGAATATAACTTTCAAAGAATGGATGAAGAAGACGAAGTATTTTTACTTTTATCCTGCTTTGATGATGTAGATTTTGATAAATATTTCAGCTATTAATTTTTATATTCATATTAATAAATGAACAAAACTCTGCTTGAGAATTTCTTTGTTCCACATTTCTTTGCGGTCAAAGGGGGTAAATGGATGTGGAGGGAACAAATCAAAGAGTAAATATTTGTTATTATTTTTAAAATTAAAAGGATAAATTTATAATTATTGTTTCAATATTTATATAAATATTTTCAAGCATAACGAAGCGAATAATTAATGTTTATGAGCAAGTGACAAAACGAGTGTTGTCTGAGCGAAGCGAGTTCACTCGTTTAGATGCGAATAATACAATTAATTAATGAGCGAAGTTCTGCTTGAGAGTTTCTTTGCTCCACGTTTCTTTGCGGTCAAAGAAATGTGGAAAGGGGAAAATATATATTATTATTTAAAAATTTAAATTAAAAAGAAAACTTATTTTCTTTTATAAATATTTAAAAAGAGGATTTGGAAACCCAAACCCTCTTTTATATAATTATAATCTTTTATTCAAATTATAATTTAGAAGCAACCATTTTAGTTGTTTCAGCTAATCTTGTAGAATAACCCATTTCGTTATCATACCAAGAAATAATTTTAACTTGGTTACCACCCATTACACGAGTTAATAAAGCATCAACTGTAGATGATTGAGAAGTACCAACGTAGTCAGAAGAAACAAGTGGTTCTTCTGTGTAGCATAATACGTGTCCATCAGCACCTTCTTTTAATGCTGCATTAACTTCTTCAACAGTAACGTCTTTAGAAAGTTCGAATACAACGTCAACTAAAGAAACGTCTGGAGTAGGAACACGCATAGCGAAACCATCCAATTTACCTTTTAATTGAGGTAAAACAAGAGCAACAGCTTTAGCAGCACCTGTTTTTGTAGGAACGATGTTTAAAGCACCAGCTCTAGCACGACGAGGATCTTTGTGTCCAGCGTCTAAGATTCTTTGGTCACCAGTGTATGAGTGAACTGTAGTCATTAAACCTTTAACAATACCGAATTTTTCATCGATAACTTTAGCTACTGGAGCTAAACAGTTAGTTGTACAAGATGCCATTGAAATTACATTGTGTTTAGCTGGATCATATTCATGATCGTTAACACCTAATACAATAGTTTTATCTTCATTTGAAGCTGGAGCAGAGATAATAACTTTTTTAGCACCAGCATCGATGTGAGCGTGAGCTTTTGTAGCATCTGTAAAGAAACCAGTTGATTCAACAACAACTTCAACACCTAAATCTTTCCAAGGTAATTGAGCTGGATCTTTTTCTGCAAAGAATTTAATTTTCTTACCGTTTACGATGATACCTTCATCATAAGCTTCTACAGTACCATCAAATTTACCCATAACTGAGTCATATTTGAAAATTCTAGCTGCATCTTCAGGTTTTAGACCTGGGTCATTGATTGCAACGTAATCGATTTCGTCAAAAATGCCTTCTCTAATAGCGGCTCTTAATGTGTTTCTACCGATTCTTCCGAATCCGTTAATAGCTACTTTTACCATAAATTTAAACTCCTTCTTATCGTAAAGTATTTTCTTTTACAAGTTCATATTATAACAAACAAAAATACTATTCAATGGGGTAAAATATTTTATTTTTACTAATTGTTAGCGGAATTTTTTATAATATGTTCTAACAATGTTCCATCAAGATTTATATTCTTTTTCTTAGATAATATTTTCATTTTATATGTTAATTTATGGATTGGAGATAATTTTTTTAACTCTTCAAAAGACTCATTACTAAATGGTTCTAATAATTTATCTTGCATAATTTGAGCATCTAAATAAGAAAGTTTCTTCATACTATCCCATTCTTGTTTATTTTCTTCTGATGATTTTGAAAGCATTGTAAAAGCATGAAGAAAAGCAAAATAATTAAATTTGAAATCATTTAACAACCAATATAAATCTAAAAAGTTTTTTAATTTTTGAAGAATTATACTATTTCCGCAAGATGAAATAAAATAACTTGCCATATTTAATCCATCAAAATCTTTTTCTTCATCATTTTGAAGTACAAATAATTCTGATTCTTTAATGTATTGAGGAAGAGGTTCTGTCAGATAAACAGTTGCATCAATCCAACACCCCCCATATTCAACTAAAAGATATGTTCTTAAAATATCAGAGAAATTTGCTTGACTAATAATTCCTTTATCTCTTTTTTCATAAATATAATCAGGAATATTTACATAATCTTTTATATTATCTTTTGTTAAAATAACCCTTTCAATATCACCTTTATATTTATCAACACTAGCCATACAAGCTTTAACTATTTCAGGTGCATTTTCTAAACCGGTATCCCAATATTGCCAAATTTTATATATTTTTTCTTTTTTAGGAAGTTTAATATAATCTTTTTCTATTTGGTTTATGTATTTTGTTAAATACCATTTGCAAAAATCACCTTTTAAATGGCGTCTTATTTTACGATTAAATATAAATAATTCTAAAAATAATTTAACAATTGTGTTTAAAAATTGATAATATCTATTAATAAAAAATTTTAAAAACTCTGGTTGGAATTCAGAAACCAAATTATTTTGGATAATTGAATTATATGTACATATTTTATTAATACCACCAATACCTGAAGTACCAACCGTTGTATTATTCATATTTAATTTCCACAAAGCACAATCTTGAACAGTTCTATCAAAAATTAATTTTAAATTAAATCCATTTTTATTAACTTTTGTTTTTGTGCCATTTTTAACGGCATGACCCCAAAACCAAATATCATCATTTGTTGGAATTATATTCATAAAAGTTTCTGAATCAAAAACTCCTTTATCTAAAGAATGTGGGGGAAATAATGTACCATATCCTGTCATAAATTCATTATAAAAAGCTGGTAAATATGTATTATTATATACATAACTTCTTGCATTCATTGAATATTTATTACAAAATCTTTTGATTAAAAAAGCTCTATTAGCATGAATATATTGAGGTTGTTTAAGGTATTCTTCATAAAGACTTTCAACAAAATTTTTTGGATAAAAAATATCATCATCTGCAGTTATAATTATATCTTCAGGGAATTCTCTTAAAGATGGAATCAATTTTTTAAAAGATTTAATATCTTCGCACCACTTTATAGTTAATCCAAACTCTTGTAATCTTGTTAAATTTTCCGGTAACTCTCTATTAGGGAACTGTGAATCTGCCAGCCACAAAACAACTTCATCAGGTTTTAATGTTTGTTGTAATAAAGTTGAAATTGTTTTATATACAGTATTTATTCTACCTGGAAAAGTAGTTAAAGAAACAATAATTTTGGGGCTTCTCTTATCTATTGTAACACCTAATTCATTGACTTCTTGAATATTTATTTCTATCTTGTGTCTTTTACAAAACTTTATACCAAATAACCGCATTACATAATGATCATCAATATCTTGTATTGAAAAAAAAGACGATAAAGAACTTTTTAAATTTTGTATAATAGAAATTTTTTCATTAAACATAGGATAATAATAACACAAAAAATAATAGCAAAATATACGGGCTATATGCCTGTTAAAATTGATAATAATATCCCTGATAATTATTTTTATGATAAAAAAAGCACAAGAAACTGTTGGAAACAATATTAAACGATATCGTACCGAAAAGAAATTGACACAAGAACAATTGAGTGAAATGTGTTCAATATCTTGTGATTATTTATCTGAAATAGAACGTGGCAAAAGACATCCAAGTATGAAACGCCTTGATGTTATTGCAGAAGCTCTTAACATAGATTCTTACAAATTATTAATGCCTTAAATCGTTTAATTTTTTATATAATTCTATTTCTTCATCAGATAAATCTTTAGGAATAACTATTTTAATTCTTGCTTTTAATTCCCCAAGACCTCCATTTTTATCAGGAAGACCTAATTTTTTCAATCTTAAAGATTGTCCGGAAGAAACTTTTGGAGGAATTTTTATATTAACTTTCCCGTGAGGAGTTGTAATTTCTTTTTGGCAGCCTAAAACTGCTTGAGAAGGAGTAATTTCAACATCTTTTATTAATGTTGAACCATCAATTTCATATTCAGAATCTTTAATGTGAAGAATTAAATACAAATCACCTTTTCTTCCATATGAATCAATTTTTCCTTCACCTTTTAATCTTATTTTTTGTCCTTCAGAAACATTCTTAGGAAGTTTAACTTTAACAGATTTAACAGTATTTACAAAACCTGTTCCAGCACAATGAGAGCAAAAACCTCCATTAGGCGGACATTGAGTACATTTTTCCATATCATTGAATTTTACATTAATAGGATCAGAACTCATTAAATCTTTTAATGAAACATTTAGAGATTTAGTTACATCAAGATTTTCAGAAGATTTAGCAGATTGTCTTGATTGTCTTTGAGTATTAGCACCACCAAAGTCAAACCCTGAAAAACCTCCTGTTGAACGAGCTTGTTGTCCAGACATAAAATCTCCGAATAGTGAAGAGAAGAAATCAGAGAAACCACCAGCACCACCAGTGAAATCAAAACCTTGAGCTCCACCTTGATTAAAATTAAAATTAAATTGTTCAAATCCAGGAGGAGGTGTGTAATCTGCACCACCTTGCCAATTTGAACCAAGACTATCATATCTTTGACGTTTTTGTTTATCGCCTAAAACTTCATAAGCTTCATTAATATCTTTAAATTTTTGTTCAGCTTCTTTTGTTTTATTAACATCAGGGTGATATTTTCTTGCAAGTTTTCTAAATGCAGATTTTATTTCTTTTTCATCCGCATCTCGTTTTACACCCAATATTTCATAATAGTCTTTGTATTGCATATTAATCTATCTCCTATATTAATGATAATATAAATTTTATAAAAATAGATAGAATTAATATTTTTTTAATCATGTAAAAAGACCGGCTCTTATTGAACCGGTCTTTAATTCTAAAAATTTTAATTATGCCATACGATTAAACGCAGCCATTTGGTCAGCTTTACGTTTTTCATTATGGTTTAGTAAGCCATCAACAGAGGCACCAATAACTAAACCGCTAACAATAGATTTAACAGTAGGAGCAATTGCTAATAATGCTGTTTTCGGATTTTTTGTAGTTACAGCTAAAAGAACTGCACTAGCAATACCACCTAAAACACCTAAACCCACACCTACCTTTTTAGCAGCATTTGTATGGTAATATGGATTACCTTGCTTTGTCATACGAATATTTTTTGTCTCTTTGTTTTTTTGAGGTTTTACTGAACTTACGCCCATAACCGGAGTTTTACCAAATGATACTACCATACACACCTACTTTCTTTTAATAACCTGTACAGTTGTTAGAAAAAATTTTTTTTGATTTTTTTGCTAATTTATTAAAATTTGTTTACAAAAAATATGTACAAATTCAAATAAAAGTGATATATTACATGACAAAAAGAAAGGAGAGTGAAATATGAAAAAACTCTTATTAACAGTTTTAGCATTATGTTTAATGTGTTCAGTTGTTGTAGCAAAACCTTGTAAAAAAGGATGTCCTGTTGCACCTCAAACAACACAACAAACAGTAGTGGACAAATGTACTTGTCCTAATTGTGATTGTGACAAATGCGATTGTAAATGTACAAAGAAAGATTGTACATGTCCAGCTTGTGAAGCAGCAAAAAAACAATTAGAAAATTGCAAATGTCCTCAATGTACTACAAAAGAAGGCAAAAAAGAATGTACATGTCCTGATTGTGAAAAAGCTAAATCTCAATTAGAAAATTGTGATTGCCCTCAATGTGTAAAACCAACTTGCAATTGTCCAAATTGCCAATGTGACAAATGCAATTGTCAAACAGCAAAAGATTGTGCTTGCCCAGCTTGTGAAGCAGCAAAAAAACAATTAGAAAATTGCAAATGTCCTCAATGCACTACAAAAGAAGGCAAAAAAGATTGTACATGTCCTGATTGCGAAAAAGCTAAATCTCAATTAGAAAATTGTGATTGCCCTCAATGTACACCTAAAAAATAATTTTTATTAATTAATAAAAAGACCGGCTCTTATTGAACCGGTCTTTTTTATTGAATAACTTGAAATAATTATTTCCAACTATTTAAATAATTTTGTTGTTCTTCTGTTAGAGTATCAATTTGAATACCCATAGATTCTAATTTTAGAGAAGCAATTTTTTCATCTACTTCATGAGGAAGAGTATATAATTTATTCTCTAATTTACCATGATTTTTAACAACAAATTCAATACCAAGTGCTTGGTTTGCAAAACTCATATCCATAACAGAAGCTGGATGACCTTCTGCTGCAACTAAGTTTACTAATCTACCTTCTGCTAAAACATAAACAGATTTACCATTTGGTAACTTATATTCATCCATAAATGGTCTAATTCTGTTAATTTCAACAGCTATTTTCTTTAATTCAGGAACGTTAACTTCATGATCAAAGTGTCCAGCATTTGCTAAAATAGCACCATCTTTCATTTCTAAAATATGATGAACATCAACAACATGAATATCACCTGTAATAGTTAAGAAAACATCACCTTCTTTAGCAGCATCAGCTATAGGCATTACTCTATAACCTTCCATAGCAGCCTCTAAAGCTTTTAATGGGTCAACTTCGCAAACGATAACATTAGCACCTAATGCTTTTGCTCTCATTGCACAACCTCTTCCGCACCATCCGTATCCTGATATTACAACTGTTTTACCAGCTAAAAGAATGTTTGCTGCACGGAAAATACCATCCATTGAACTTTGGCCTGTTCCGTATCTATTATCATATAAGTGTTTTGTTAAACTTGTATTAACACCAACAGCAGGGAATAATAATTTACCTTCTTTTTCTAAAGCTTCTAATCTTATAATACCTGTAGTTGTTTCTTCTGTAGAACCAATTAATTTTTTAGCTATTTCAGGTCTTTCAGCATGAATTGTTGCAACTAAATCACAACCATCATCAATAACAATATCAGGATTATGATCTAATGCAGCATTAACATGTTTTTTATAAGTTTCAACAGACTCACCTGCATAACCTTGAACAGGAATGTCCCAATACTTAACTAAAGCTGCTGCAACATCATCTTGTGTAGATAAAGGATTTGAAGCAACTAAAATAGCATCAGCACCACCAGCTTTCATAACTGTACATAAAGCAGCTGTTTCTTTTGTAATGTGTACACAAGCTGATAATTTTAAACCTTTAAAAGGTTGTTCTTTAATAAATCTTTCTTGAATTTTTCTTAAAACAGGCATATCTTTTAAAGCCCATTCAATATTATTTTTGCCTTGTTCAGCAAGATTAATATCTTTAATATCTGATTTACTTAATGCGTCAGAAGTTTTTTCTAAAACCATACTTGTCATTCCCTAATCCTCTTTAATTGAGTAACATAAATAATTGTTATAATAACACTTTTATTTTATCATAATATTTTTTTTATTTACATAATTTGTAATAATTTTCATTATTCTTAACACTAATAGCAAAAAATTTTTTTATAGTTTTTCATGCAAATATAAAACAACTTAGGAGTATTTTAGAATGAACCATTTACCCATAAATAATGTATCAATTAGTTATTCCCCATCTATATCAAATCCTAGACTAAATCCTAATAAACCTTATAAAATAAACACATCAAATATTGATGCAATTCAAAAAATTGGTAAAAAATATGATCCTGAAGAAGTACCAGCAAAAATGTTATTAAATTTATTAAAAAGCGGTATAACAGATCAAAAACCAAATGAAAAATTATTTATAGGAAGAAGTCATGAAGATTGGGTAAAAATGTATAATATGGCTCATAAAAATGCAGTCATGCCAGTAGTCTATGATGGTTTATCAAAAAATCCAGCAATAAAAATTCCAGAAGATGTAAAAGAAAACATGGAAATCAACAAAAAATATGCAAAAGATTATCATGGACAACAAGAATGGATACTTAAAAAATTTACAGAAATGACATCAGAAAATGGAATTGATACAGTCCAAATGAAAGGAATCGGATTTTCAATGAATTATCCAAATCCAACATCTAGATTTGGAGGGGATATAGATATATATAATTACAAACATGGAACAGATCCATCAAATCCTAAAAACAATATGTCTCTTTTCGTAGACAAATTAGCTCAAAAATATGGAATGGAATATGAAGATCACGGATATAAACATAGTCAATTAACTTATAAAACAATGCCTATAGAAAATCATAGAAATTTTTTAAATGTAGAATCTTCTCCTATTGCTGCTAAAATGAATAAATATTTATATAAAGTATTCAAACCAGTAGAAGAGACACTACCACATGGTACAAAAATTTTAGTACCATCAAAAGAATTTAATACTGTATTTATCTCATTCCATGCAATGCAACATTTTGTAGGAGCAGGAATTAATTTTCATCATTTAGCAGATTGGGCAGTACATATAAATAAACATGGACTAAAAGTTCCAGAAGAAGCAAAAGGAACAAAATTTGAAGAGTTTATGTATGCATTTACAAATTTAGCAAATAAACATTTAGGAACAAATGTAAAAGTACCAGAAAATAAAAAATTAGAAGATGCTATATTCAACAAAATGTTACATCCAGATAGAACAGATACTGGTTTACCAAAACCAAACACAAAAAATCCGTTAAAAATACTTGCATATAAATGTAAGAGTATGGCTGAAAGAACAGCAAGAAGAAATGAATTTTGGGGAACAAAAGAAACATTAGCAGGAGCTATGCTTAAATCATTTGTAGCTCACTTAAAAAAACCAAAAACATTTATTAACGTCTTTACAAAATTATAATGATTCAAAAGCAGTATTAATAAAAATAGAATCATTATTAATATCGACAATAGCCCATCTTAAAGGGATTATCATATATAAATTTTTCAGTTGAGATTCAATATACTCAACTGAAAAATCTCCTATATTTTTTATTTCAAAAATTTTAGATTGAATTTGCATTATTCCACTGTAACTGATTTTGCAAGATTTCTAGGTTGGTCAACGTCTTTACCTAAGAATTCAGCAATATAATAAGCTAATAATTGTAATGGAATGATAGCAATAATTGGTGATAAGTATTCATCAACATCAGGAATTCTAATGATATCTTCAAACAAATCATTTAATTTTTCATCATCAGAATTAGTTAAAGCAATCATTCTAGCATCTCTTGCTTTTGCTTCTTCACTGTTAGATAAAATTTTATCGTAAACCATACCCTTCATCATAATAGATAATACTGGCATTGATTCATCTAACATAGCGATAGGACCATGTTTAAGTTCACCAGCTGGATATCCTGTTGCGTTAATATAACTAATTTCTTTTAACTTTAACGCACCTTCTAAAGCTGTTGCATAATTCAAGCCACGAGCAACAAAAACAAAGTTTTTGAAATTAGCATATTTTTTAGCAATTTCTTGAATATTTTTCTTATGGTCTAAAATTTCTTCAGCTTTTTCAGGTAATGTTATTAATCCGTGTTTTAATCCCATAAGTTTGGCATTATCTAAAGATCCTTTAATTTCTGCAATATGTAATGCTAATAAATAGAATGAAATTAACTGTGCCATATAAGATTTAGTAGCAGCAACAGAAACTTCAATACCAGCATTAACAGGGATTAAACTATTAGCTTCACGAGCCATAGTAGAATCTGGTCTATTAGTAATAATTAAAATATGAGAACCTTGTTTTTTAGATTGTTTAACTGCAGTAATAGTATCAGCTGTTTCACCTGATTGAGAAACCCCAATAACTAAAGTTTTATCATTAGTAGTAGTTTTTCTATAAATAAACTCACTAGAAGGTTCAACATCAACTGATATACCGCAAAAATCTTCAAGAATATATTTACCAATCATAGCTGCGTGTAAAGATGTACCGCAAGCAACAATTTGAATTCTTTCAAGTTTTTTAATTGTATCTAAATCAAGTTTAACTTCATCAAGCTTAATAGGTTGATTATCAGAAACAACTTTACCTGATAAAAGATTTCTAATAATACTAGGTTGTTCATGAATTTCTTTAAGCATAAAATGTTTAAATCCCATTTTACTTAAAGAAACAGATTCCCAAGGTAGGGTTTCAATATGTGGTTGTAATTCAACACTGAAGCTATTTATTAATTTCATAGAATCAGGAGTTAAAGTAACAATTTGATTATCATCTAAATAAACAGCTGTTTTAGTATAATCAATAATAGCAGGAACGTCAGATGCAACATAATATTCATTTTGTCCAATACCAACAAGTAAAGGAGCATTTCTTTTTGTTGCAACAATTGTGTTAGGAACATCTTGATGCATAACACAAATAGCATAAGCCCCATTAATTTGTTTAGTTGCAATTCTAACTGCATCAGTTAAATTATTAACTTTACCATATTCTCTAGCAATTAAATGAGCTAAAGTTTCAGTATCAGTTTCAGAACGGAAAACACAACCATCATTTTTTAATTCTTCTCTTAATTCTTTGAAATTTTCAATAATACCGTTATGAACAATAACTAATTTTCCGCAAGTGCAAGAATGTGGATGAGCATTAATAGTATTAGGAGCACCGTGTGTAGCCCATCTAATATGTCCGATACCCATAGTAGAAGATTTTAAATGATCTTTTTTAGGTTCAACAAGATTTTTTAAATTTTGAAGTTTACCTTCTTCTTTATACATTTCAATCTTGTTATCAACACTAACTGCAATACCAGCTGAATCATATCCACGATATTCTAATTTAGTTAATCCATTGAATAAAATATCAACAACTGATTTTTTACCTACATATCCAACAATTCCACACATTATATAAATCTCTCCAATTAAAATTCTAGCTTTTAAAAACATACTACCATAAATTGATTAAAATTAAAGGGGGTTTATAAAAGTTTTATATTTTATTTACTAATAAATAATTCATCTAGTTAAATGTTTTCTTCTCTATATTGAAATATTAAATTAATAAGTATGAAAAAAATACTAACTTTATTATTAATATTAACAATCGGACTTAGTTCATTTGCAGCAACTCAAAAGAAAAGCAAAGTTATATCTGATGAAGAATTAGCTTATATGAGTATAACAATTGATCATATAACCGAAAAAATTTATGGAGGAGCTTTTTTATCTCCAAAAGATACAATGGCATTAATAAGTGTAAAAATAAAATTAGATGATAATATGCTTGTTCAACCAGATAAAAAATATGCTCCACTATATTATAAATTAGGAAAAATATATCAAATGCGTGATAACAAAGATGAATCAATAGAATGTTATCAAGCGATAATAGAAAATTTTTCAGATACAGCATTAGCCCCAAAAGCAGCAGCAGCATTAAAACAAATGGGTATAAATGTAAAGTTACCTGAAAATATAAATGTTGAAGAAGAGTAAATTGTAGAAAAACATGTATAATTATTGTAGAAAACTCATAAGTTTTCTACAGTTTTCTACAATAAAAATATAGAATAAAAAGTTTTCTACAAAATCAAAAAATTATCTACAAAGTTTTCTACACTTTTTCTACAAAAATATACAATTCTTATTTTTTAAGATATTGCTTGAATAGATACCTATTTAAACACCCTTTTCTACAAATAATTAACCCTTATGATTATTATTAATTTATATATATTATTAATTAATATATATAATAAATAATAAAGAAAAATTTCAAAAAATTTTTAAGCTTTTAGAAATATAAAAAAATGTATCTTTTATATTTAGAATATTTTGTTTTTATTTTATAATATAAGATATAAAGAATAAGAAGATTAGGGGAGTAAGAGTATGAAATTTCTTGTTGAAAAAGATAATATGTTTAACGGAGTAAAAATAGTAGAACGTGCAACTGTTGTAAAAGGTTTGCAGCCAGTTCTTGCTAATATTTTAATTGAAGCAGTATCTCCAAACAAATTAATGTTATCAGCAACAGATTTTGATTTATCAATAACAACAGAAATAGATGCTCAAATAGAAACTGATGGAAAAATAACACTTCCTGCTAAAAAATTAATGGATATAATATCTCGCCTAAATGATGGTCTTATTTCTTTTGAATTAAATGAAAATACAATGTTAATAACAAATGGAAAAACAAAGTTTGAAATAATTGGTATTTCAGCATCAGAATTTCCACAAATAGAAGAAGTAACAAATAAAGAAGAAGAAATAGAAATAGATTTAGAACCATTTACAAAAGGAATTAAAGAAGCAGCATTTGCAGCTGCAGGATATGAAACAAATAATTTATTATCAGGTGTTGTATGCGATATAAATAAAAATGTATTAGAAATTGCATCAACAGATGGTAATAGATTAGCAAGAGCAAGAAAAATAATAAATAATAAAGAAGATAAAACAATTCAAATGATAGTTCCTTCAAAAGTTCTTCAAGAATTTTTGAAAATGAGTTATTTATTAGATGATGAAAGTGTAAAAATCTACATCGAAAAAACAAAAATGATGATAGAATCTGGAAGAACAAAGATTGTATCAAGATTAATGGAAGGTCAGTATCCAAAATACAATCAATTAATTCCAACAACTTTCCCAAAAGAAGCAAAAATAAATGTATCAACAATTATAAAATCATTGGAAAGAGTATCAACAATGGTTAATGAAAAAACAAGTATAGTAAAACTTCAATTTAGTGAAAACAAATTAAGTTTGATGGGTGATACTCCGGATGCTGGTGCTTCAGAAGATGAAATTGAAATAACATATTCAGGAGAAGATATCTTAATTGCATTCAACTATAAATATTTATTAGATTGTTTCAAAAATTTAGAATCAGATGAATTAGTTATAGGAATGAATACAAATCTTTCAGCAACAGTATTGAAACCATACAATGAAGAAGATTTCGTATATTTAGTAATGCCTGTTCAAATACGTTAATAAACAACTTTTTTAGCAGTTTGTTCAGTATCAAATTTAGCAATTTGTGGTGCAAGTTTTTTGTTAGCATACATAGTACCTGCAACTAAAGAACTGAATACAATTGGGATTCTAAATATACTTTTCATTCCTTTAGTTACACTTGTAGATAAAGATAGGAAGAAAACAGGAATAAGAGTATCTTTAAGAATACTTTTTGTAGTGTGTTTTAATTTATCTTTAAAAGTTTTTTCTTCTGCAATTCTAAAGCTTTGTAGTCCAATAAATGAATTGTTAAATACTCTCATTTCCGGCATATTGTAAATGTTATAAATTATGCTTTTTTTAGTTCTTTCATCTACGATATGATCTAAATGTTTAATATTATCTGGTATATTTTTCTTTATTTTATTAAACGGATTATCATTATTTATATTATTTTGAATAGTTTTGTTTTTTAAAGAATTGTTAGTTTTATCATTTGAGTTATAAAAATCATCGTTAAGAATTTTTGATTTATCTTCAATTTTATTATCGATATAATTTTTGTGAGAATGTCCTATATTAATTAAAGAGTCAGTAAATAAACCTCCAGCAACCCCAGATAAAAGAATAAGAGTACTATCAATACTTTCTTTAACTATATTATAAGAACTTTTAGCAATGAATTTAATAGGTTTTTTGAGAATATTTTTATCAGATTTCCAGAAATTAGTATTTCTAATTTTATCAATTTGTTTATGAGCAAAGTTAAAAGCTTGTTTTTTTAACGGAGAATTAATAAAGTTCTTTCTATTTAAACTATAAGCAACAAGTCCTGCAGCAGAGCCTGCAAGTATAGCAGAGTCTTTCATTAACACATTTTTCTTTTCATTATAAGGAGCTTTCTGATAATCTTTCAGCACCTTATAAGCGCCAGTGAATCCGAATAAAAACACACTGGCAGACTGAGAATTTAAAACTCTGTTAAAATTACTAACAAAACTCATTGCATGTACATAAAACCCAAACAAAAAATTATTTGCTATGAGAATGTTAAAAAAGTTTTATAGAAAAATTATTTGTGATCGCCAGGAGTGATAACTTTATCAATAAGTCCATACTCAACAGCTTGTGCAGCAGACATATAATAATCTCTTTCACAATCTTTCTGAACTTTTTCAACATCTTGTCCTGAATTTTGAGCTAATATAGTAGTTAATTCTTTTTTCATTCTAAGAATTTCTTTAGCTTCAATTTCGATATCAGTAGCTTGACCTTTAGCTCCCCCTAAAGGTTGGTGAATCATAATTCTAGCAGAAGGAAGTGCTAATCTTTTTCCTTTAGCTCCAGAAGATAAAAGGAAAGAACCCATACTAGCAGCTTCACCTAAACAAATAGTAGAAACATCTGCTTTAATAAGATTCATAGTATCATAAATAGCCATACCAGCAGTAATAACACCACCAGGGCTATTAATGTATAACATAATATCTTTTTCAGGATTTTCACTATCAAGAAGTAAAAGTTGAGCGACAACAGAGTTAGCAACTTCATCATCGATTTCAGAACCTAAGAAAATAATTCTTTCTCTCAATAATCTAGAAAAGATATCGAAAGAACGTTCACCTCTAGAAGAAGCTTCAATAACTGTTGGCATATAGCTTAAAATTTTAGAAACATCACTCATGCTTTTCTCCTTTTTTTATGAGTTAATTATATTACAAACCTTTTTTTCTGTCACGAAGTAATCAAATTTAATATCAAAACTTTCGTGAGGAATAGAATCAAAAATAAGTTCTTCTGATATAGGAACAATTTTTGTAGAATTAATATTTGCTAAAAATCTATCATAGAATCCACCACCGTATCCTAAACGATTTCCATATTTATCAATAGCAAGAGCTGGAAGTATAATTAAATCTAGTTTAGGACAAGAAACACATTCAGTTGTTGGCTCTTTAATATTGTATTTTTTTATAATTAAATTATCACCTTTTTTGTATGGACAACATTCAAGATTTTTTCCATTCATTCGGGGCAAGTAAAAATTTTTGTTCTCAAAATCTAATAAATCTAATAAATTAATCTCTTTTTCTAAAGGGTAAAAAATCATAATATTATTTGAAGATTTAAAAATATCTGATTGGATTAAATTATTAACTATATTTTTGCTAATTTGTTTAATATCCAAATTATTACGAATATTTTTAGCTTTTAATCTAAGAGATGTTTTGTTATCCATAAATTTAATATATAATAAAATCGGATATGGATAAAGAAAAAGAAACCAATTTATATAACCCTGATTGGGACGAACATGGATATATCCAAGTTTACACAGGTGATGGTAAAGGAAAAACCACAGCATCATTAGGTCTTGCAATGCGTGCATTAGGTCGTGATTGGAAGGTTTTACTTATAATGTTTACCAAGGGTGGAAATAAATATGGTGAATTAAATTCTTTCCGTAATTTATCAGAAAAGATAAGTAAGAATTTAACAATCTACCAAGCAGGAACCGAGCATATAGTTTATTCAAACAATATAACTGAAGAGGATAAAAAAGTTATTACAGAAGGCTGGGAAAAAGCTAAAAAAGCAATAAAAAATAATGAATACAATTTGATAATTTTGGATGAATTAAATATTGCAATATCATTAGGAATAATAGATGTAGATGATGTTGTAGAAACAATAAAAAATAAACCAGATAGAATGGAAATAGTATTAACCGGCAGATGTGCAAATCAAAAAATAATAGATGTAGCGCACTTGGTATCAAAAATAGAGCCTGTAAAACATTATTGGGATATAGGAGTTTCAGCTAGGAAAGGAATAGAATTCTAATACTTTCTTCCTACATAAAAATATTAATTTTTCAAAAAAAATAAATTCTCAAACGGTTCAATAGATAATCTGAACTCATAACTTACCATGAGTTTAGAGGTCTATTATGCTAAAGAAATTGTTTGTATTATTAATCTTAATATTTGGTTTGAGTGCCTATTCAGCAGATAGTACATCAACAACGTTATCAAAATTAGAAGATGTAACATTTGGGGTTGATTATTCAAATGAAAAACCAGAGTCAAGATTGAGCCGATTAGAAAAAAATATATACGGAGAGTCAAAAACAGGTTCAGTCAAAACAAGATTAGATAAAATAAACAAGGATATAGCAGGTGATGTTATAGGTGAAGAAATAACACCAACCAAAGATACCTTTATGAATGAAGAGGATATAATCGCAAGTGATGGAACAGAGAATTATCCTATATTAAATGAAATAGAACAAAAATTATTTAATAAATCATCACCAGAAAAAAGTCTTCATTCTCGTATAGTAAATATAGAAAAGAAGTTATTTAATAAGAGTTATGATACAGAAGATTATTACACACGAGTTGAACGAATTAAAGCTGAATACTATAACCAAAATCCTCCAATTGCTAACAATTGGGATAGTGATAATTATGGGGACAGTTATAGTAATGATTATACAGCTTACAACGATACGGAGCCGGATATCCAGTCTTATTACACTCCTCCTACAATGAGGAATTGGGATAGACAGAATAAAGGTCCTTATAGTACATATAGTCCAAAAGATGAATATGAATTGGCAGCATTAGAAGAGAGAATTTTAAACAATACATATCCAAATGATACAGTTAATGATAGATTATCAAGATTGGAGAATAAAGTATTTGAGACCGATTTTTTCTATGATGATGCAAAAATAAGAATTGATAGATTGGCAAGTGTCTCAAAGGCAAAAAAGAGTTCTCATAAATACGATAACAACAGATTTTATTCAAAATTAAACACAGCAGTATCAATAGGTTCAATGTTGTTAATGGTATTAGCGTTCATATTGTAGAATATAAAATAATTATTTAACAAAACCTAAGAAATAACTATGTAAATAGAACGCATAGATAACTCCTAGAACAGCACCCCAAAAAACTTGTATAGGAGTATGTCCTAGTAATTCTTTTAATTTACCGCCGATAGCTTGAATTTCGTGTTTATAAAAATCATCAAGAATTCTGTTTAAACAAGCAGCTTGACGACCAGCAGCACGTCTTAAACCTGCAGCATCATACATAACAACTAAAGCATAACCAAGCGCGATAGCAAATTCAACAGAATCAAAACCTCTTAAAATACCAACCATTGTAGATAGAGCTACAACACTTGCTGAGTGAGCACTTGGCATTCCGCCTGTTGTTGTGAATAAACGTAAATCTACTTTTTTATCCATTATTAAATGTAAGAAAAATTTTATAGTTTGAGCAATTAATGGCGCAGTTAAACTTGCGAAAATAACTTCATAACCTGTATTAACTAATTTAGATACGTCCATTAACCCTCCATTATTTATCTAATTTTTTCTTCATATTATCAATAATATATCTAAACACTTCTGAATTATACTTGTCAATTATATCATAGATTTCAGCAAAAAGCGAATTAACTTTTTCTTGAGCTTTTTCTAAACCATATAATGAAGTATATGTAAGTTTATTTGCTTCTTTATCTTTTCCAACAGTTTTTCCAAGTTCTTCGAATGTAGATATTTCATCTAAAATATCATCATAAATTTGGAAAGCAAGACCAAATTTTTGAGCTAAATCATCCATATCTTTTAAACCGTTTTCATCTGCTCCAGCAATAATAGCACCGGCTTTTAGAGCTAATCTAAATAAATCAGCAGTTTTATGAGTATGTATAAATTCTAAAACTTTAGGATCTTTAATTCCTTTATTTTCTGATTCAATATCAACAACTTGACCGGCAATAAGCCCATAAGCGCCTGCAGTTTTCATAAATTCGTGTAAAACTTTTATTTTTACAGAATCAGATAATTTATCAGATTTTTCAATAATTAATTGAGGAGCAAAAGATAATAAAGCATCTCCTGCTAAAACTGCAATAGCTTCACCAAAAACTTTATGGTTAGACGGTTTACCACGTCTAAAATCATCATTATCCATACAAGGTAAATCATCATGAATTAAACTTTGAGCGTGTAACATTTCAATAGCACAAGCCGTTGGCATAGCAGCTTCTATATCTCCGCCAAAAAATCTGCAAGCTTCTAAACACATTACAGGACGTAATCTTTTGCCTGGTAATGTTACTGTATATTTCATTGATTTAAAAATATCTTCAGGATATTTTTCTACCATATATTCATCTAATGCTTTATTTACTTTTTCAATTAATTTATTCATCTATATCTTCCTTATAAAGTTGTTGTTTCAAAGTTCTTCTTGATGATAATCTTTTTTGAGCACTAATTTTTACTGCGGATTTATCATTATGTTTTTTTTCAAAAGTTTCTTTTTTGCGTCCTTCATACTTAATTTTTTCTTTGTATTCTTTTGCTTCTTCAACAAATTCTTCGTAACTTTTGTATCTGCTAATTGAAATTTTATCAAGATTTTCTTTTATAGCACAATCAGTTTCCATTAAATGAAGACAATTTTGATATTTACATTGTCCTAAATAAGGACGCATTTCTCTAAACAATTTTGCAACATCCCAAGGTAAAAGGAAATCAAATTTTAAATTACTAAACCCTGGGGTATCAATAATTCTTGTATTTTCAGAAATATTTAAAATTTCAGAATGTCTAGTTGTGTGAGTACCTCTGCCTGTTTTTTCACTAATACTTTTTGTTCTTAAGTGGAAATTAGGGTTTAATGCGTTTAATAAGCTTGATTTTCCAACTCCTGATGAACCACAAAGAACAGAAGTTTTGCCTTCCATCATTTCTTGAAAATCCTCAATACCTAATTTTTCTAAAGCAGAAGTGAATATAATATCATATCCCATTGGTTCATATATTGAATAAACTTTTTCTATTGTGTCATCATTTGTAGATAAATCATTTTTATTAAAACAAAGTTTTATATCAATATTAAAATATTCCCCAAAAGCTATGTATCTATCTAATTGTTGAAAATCTAAATGTGGTTCTTCAACTGCTGACACAATAACGATTTGGTCAATATTAGCAACTGCAGGTCTTAAAATATAATTTTTTCGAGGCATTAAATTAACAATATGACCATTATCAAATTCAACAAAATCACCAACGCAGATTTTTTTCTGTTGTTTTTTCAAAACTTCTCTAAGTTTGCATTCAAACATTTGATTGTCTGAAAGAACATAGTAAAAATCTGAATGAATTTTGATAATTTGACCTTGCTTCATTTATTGCTCCACAACTTTAATAAATTGATTAACAATATTACTTAAAGCATCAAATTGAGCTAATTTAGCACAATTTTGACGTAATTTATTCTGTAATTCACTATCATTTAATAACTTGGTTATTATTTCTTTTAAAGAATTTGGATTAGTGTCTTTATCTTCTAAATAAATACAAGCACCTTGTTCTTCAACAAATTTAGCATTTCTTCTTTGATGATCAGAAGCTGCATGTGGATATGGAATAAGAACAGGAGCAACATCAGATGCAAAAATTTCTGATAAGCTTAAAGAACCAGCTCTTGATATTACGATATCTGCAGATTTTAAAACAGTAACCATATCATCAAAATAAGGTCTTACAATAATATTTTTGTCCTTATTGTAATGTGGATAAAGTTTTTCTAATCTTTCAGTTACGTCCATAAAATTCTTTTTACCTGTTTGGAAAATAACTTGAATATTATTAACAGTAGATAATTCTTTAACAATTTCAACAAAAGCATCATCTATTGATTTAGCCCCTTGAGAACCACCCATAACTAATAAAACAGGTCTATTATAATCTAAAGTTAACCCAGCTCTAGCTAAACCTTTAGTTAATGTTTTAAATCTAGGTCTAAGTGGATTACCATTAACTTGGCAGTTTTTGTTGTTAATAAAGTTTTTTGCTTTATCAAAAGCTAATGAAACAGATGCTGCATAAGGCGCTAATTTTCTTGTAACTAAACCTGGTTGAGCATCGCAATCATGCATCATAAAAGGTGTTTTTTTCTGTATAATAGATGCAATCATAATAGGAGCAGAAACATAGCCGCCAGTTCCAAATATACCGTCAGGTTTATATTTATTTAAATAATATAATGATTGTAAAACCGCTATAGATAGTTTAAATCCCCACCATAAAAATTTGAACCCAAATTTTCTAGGCATACCTTTAATATAAACAGGTAAGAATTTATAACCTTTTTGTTGAACGATAGAATACTCTAAATTATTAGGATTTCCTACGTAAAAAATTTCAACATCTTCTCCCATTTCAGCAAGAGTATCGGCAACAGCCATAGCAGGATAAATATGTCCCCCTGTGCCTCCTCCTGTAATAAAAAATTTTTTGCTACATATATTCGACATTTTGTTGTACCCTTATTTTTTGTACTCTCTTCTTAGAAATATTTAATAAAATACCAATCATCCATAAAGAAACCATAACGGATGAACCACCATAACTAATAAATGGCATAGGAACACCTGTTGCCGGTAAGAATGAACTTGCAACAGACATATTTAAAAATGCTTGGAAACATATTGAGAATGTTAATCCAACGGCTAATAATTTTCCATACATATCAGGACATCTAGAGGCAATAACAAAACCTCTTTGTAATAAAGTCCAGAATAAAACTAAAACTAAAACACAACCAACAAACCCTAATTCTTCACCAACAACAGCAAAAATAAAGTCGGTATGTGCTTCAGGCAGCCAAGCTAATTTTTGTTTAGAAGCTCCAAATCCAACACCATAAAGTCCTCCTGATGCAAAAGCAACAAGAGATTGAATAATGTTGTATCCAGCACCTAATGGGTCACTTTCTGGGTGTAACCAAGTTGTAATTCTTGAAGATTGATAACCTTTTAACCCGTGCATTAATAAAACAGGAATAACAGTTGCAAACATCATTCCTATTAATTTTACAGACCCATTACTACATAAATATAAAATAACAGAAGTCATACCTAATAAAATAACCATACTTAAGTTCGGCTGAACAAAGATTAATCCAACCATAACTAAAATAGGAATAAAAGCATTTGCCCATTTATTAGGATCAAAGATATTAGCATCTTTATGAAAAACATTAGCTAATAACATAACAATAGCAGGTTTTGCAAACTCAGATGGTTGTAGGCTTAAAGGTCCTAAATTTAACCAACGTTGCGCACCGTTTACTATATCACCGGTAAAATGAACTAATAATAACAAACCAATAACAATGTATGTATAAATATTAGTAACATTTACCAATTTTCTATAATCATAATTACTTAAAAAACGTAATCCGATATAACCAACAATAACCCCTAAAATCTGTTGAATAGCAAATTTAGCAGGATTAGCTCCCATATCAACACACTTAGGCGCACTTGCTGAGAAAATAACCATAATACCTATAACAACTAAAAATAATACTACCACCATCAAAGTTTTATCAGGTGGTGTAATAATTATATTTTGTTGGGTAGTGCTTCTAGGAACACGCCCTCTATTTTGATTATTTTTTTGATAATACATATTCTTTAAATACCGTTCCTCTTTCTTCGTAACCTTTAAACATATCAAAACTAGCACAAGCAGGTGATAATAAAACGTTATCCGGTTTCAACTCAATTGCTTTATCAACCGCAGATTCAAGAGAATCAGTTTTTATAATATTACTAAAACCAGAAGCAATTAAACTTTCTTCAAAACGTTCAGTTGCTTCTCCGATTAAAATAACAGTTTTGATATGATTTTTTACTGATTCACAAAATTCATCTAATGTTGTCAATTTATCTCTACCGCCTGCAATTAATGCAACATCGCAGTTATTAAATGAATTTATCGCAACAATAGAAGCTTCCGGATTTGTTGCTTTTGAATCATTATAGAAAGTTATTCCATTATATTCTCTAACTTTTTCTAATCTGTGTTCTGGAACAACAAAATTCATAATTCTTTCTTTAATATGTTCATTTGTTATTCCAATTAATTTTGCGATAATAACACCGCACATAATATTTTGATAATTATGATGACCTATCAAAGGACAATCTGATAATTTAATAATAAATTCTTCTTTACCTTTACGTTTAAAATAAATGCTTTCATCTTTGATATAGCAGCAATTATTTTCAACTTCCTTATCAAATAAGAAAATATCTCCAGCACAAGTTTTAGAAAATTCTAATAATTTTTCATCTGCACCATTTAAAATAGCAAAAGCAGCAGCAGTTGGGTTTTTAAACAGTTTAGCTTTTGCATTGAAATAATTTTCTAAAGTTCCGTGCCATGTAATATGATCAGGAGTGAAATTAGTCCAACAAGCAATTTGTGCTCTGAAAGCATTTGTATGCTCCATTTGGAAAGAACTTAATTCACAAACAAAATAATCTACATCAGAATTTAATAATGAAGTAGGAGGAACTCCTATATTTCCGCAAACAGGAGCATTAAATTCAGAAGATAAAATATGTGAAACTAATGCAGTTGTTGTTGTTTTCCCGTTAGTTCCTGTTATAGCAACAAAAGGTTTACCAGTTTCCTTGTATGCAAGTTCAACTTCTGAAATTATTTGAACATTTTTTTCTTTAACTTTTTTATATAATTCAGACTCTAATGGAACACTCGGACTAATAATTGCAACATAAGAGTTTTCAATAAACTTGTCAGAATGACCACCAAACTCTATTTTTATTCCTAAATCATTTAATTCTTTAATATCTTGTTTATCTTCTTCTTTTTCTTCACGGCCTTCTGTTATATAAACGTCAGCCCCTTTACCTGCAAGATATTTTGCTGCAGATTTTCCACTTAAAGAAAACCCCATTATTAAAACTTTTTTATCATGCCAGTTAGTAATCATTATAAAACCCCTGTGTGAAATAATTCAAAAATTAAAACAGCTAAACCTGAGAAAATACAAGAAACGATTGCAAAACCTTTTACAATTTGACGTTCAGTAAAACCACAAAGTTCAAAATGATGGTGAATAGGTGACATTTTGAAAACTCTTTTACCTGTTAATTTAAAGCTTGTAACTTGAATCATAACAGATAAACATTCGATAACAAAAATACCAGCTAAAAGGATTAAATAAATTTCAAATTTACCCATAATAGCTAAAGTCCCTAATAAACCACCAATAGCTAAAGAACCAGTATCACCCATAAAAACTTGCGCTTTAGGTTTGTTGTATTTCAAGAAACCTAATAAAGCTCCAGCCATAGCAGCAGAAATTATTGCAATATAATCATAATTTGATAATAAAGCGATAGCAGAGCAAGCCATAAATACAGGCACACCAGTTGATGCTGCTAAACCATCTAGTCCATCAGTTAAATTATATGCGTTAGAAGCACCGGTTACAGCTAAAATAGCAAGTATCGGATACCACCAACCTAAATCAATAACAATATGTCCAAAAGAAATTTGAGTTCCGAAAGTTCCGTAAGTTTGGATTGCATAAAAAATAGGAAGTAATGCAATAATAATTTGACGTAATAATTTACCTCTAGCGCTCAAACCTTTATTTTCGTGTCCTTTAATTTTTAGGAAATCATCTTGAAAACCTGCAAGCGCATAGAATAAAAATGTAATCAAAACAATCCAAGCGGCAGTAATAAATTTTTCTGCCATAAATAATGTTGTAACAGAAGCTAATAAAGCTGCAAGAATAATAAACACACCACCTGTTGTAGGTGTTCCTGCTTTTTGAGCGTGAGCTTCAGGAGCTTCTTCTCTTATATATTGTCCAATAGTTTTTTTCTTTAAAAAATCAATATATGGAATGCCGAATAATAAGCATAAAATTAATCCTAATAAAAAGGATACAGAAGTCATTATCATTAGATGTTCTCCTTTATGTAATTTATAATTTCTTCAAACTTCATAGAACGAGATGCTTTAAAAAATATAGTTGCACCATCTTTGTATGTTTCAATTATATAACGAGCAGCTGATTCATTATCAGAAAAGTTATTTCTATTATCTATTTCTTTTGCTAAATCACCAACTGTTATAAATTTGTTGGTAGAATGAGCATATTTCTCAATAAATTCACCAACTTCTCTATGATAAATTTTTTCGTTTTCACCTAATTCTCCCATATCACCTAAAACAATTAGAGAATCAGGATATAAATCAAAAATTGTTTTTAAAGTGGCTTTCATGGATTCAGGATTAGCATTATAGCTGTCATTAATGATATCAAATTTGCCAACATGTTCAATTTCCCATCTTTTTTCAATAGGTTTGTATAATTCTAAACCTTTTCTTATTTCGTTAGGTGAAATATTTAGTGCTAAACCAGCTTCAATTGCTGCGATAGAATTTTCAATATTGTAATCACCTTCAATATTCAAACAGTATTCAGAATTTTTATAATTAAATTTTGAATACCCAATTTTTCTTTCAATAATTTCAGTATTATTTATTGAGTAAAAAATCTTTTGACCATCAAAATTAAGATGTTTATGGATTAATTCATCATCGTGTCCAATAAATAAACCGTTATTTTTTTGATATTTAACAACTTCACATTTCGCTATTGCAATATTGTCACGAGATCCTAAGCGACCTATATGAGCTGTTCCGACATTAGATATGATTGTAATATCAGGGATAGCATATTTTGATATTAATTCAATTTCTCCTAAACCTCTCATGCCAGCTTCTAATACAAGAACTTCAGTATCATCAGGCATTTCAAAAATAGTTTGACAGAAACCAATTTCGTTATTGTGGTTAAGAGGGGTTTTAAAAGTTTTATATTTTTGTGAAATAACAGAATAAACAAGTTCTTTTGTTGTAGTTTTACCAGAACTACCTGTAATAAGAATAACTTTAGGGTTTATTTTTAGTCTTCTTTGAGAAGCTAATTCTAAATAAGCAATTTTAGTATCAGGAACTTTGAAGGAGATAGTACCATCTATTTTTTCATCGCCAGTTGTTAGAAAACCAATTGCCCCTTTTTCAACAGCTTGAGAAATAAATTTTTCACCATCAAAATTAGCACCTTTTAATGGTAAATAAATATCACCTTTTTGAATAGTTCTTGTATCTGTTGAAATACGGTGACCTTTTAAATCTTCTAAATTTACAGAGTAAATACTAGTTTCCATATTTACCCCTACCCCCTTCTGCTTATTCTTCAAATATAGAATAATTTTACTACAAAGTAGGAATAAATGTAAATCAAAAAAAGCATAAGATTTTATTCTTCTACATATCCGTCATAAAATTTTGTCGGTTCTATATTAAGAACTTCGCATAATTTAAGAACGTGCAGTATTCCAACTTCTTTGAAACCGTTTTCTATAGCTCTTATATAGTTACCGTTTCTTCCCATTCTTTTTCCAAGTTCATCTTGTGAAATATTATGTTCTTCTCTAATTTCCTTGAATCTTTTTATAATAAACTCTTTTTGTTCCATATTAAACACTCGTGCTATTTGTACGTTAGTTAAATAATATTAACATATTTTCTTAACAATGACAAATAGAGCGATTATAAAAAGATTATCAAGAATTTTTTTTATATTACAATATAACTTGAGAGGTAAACAATGGTTAAAAAAATACTTGCTGTAAATTTTGGTGGAATCGGTGATGAGATATTATTTTTGCCGGCATTATGGTCATTAAAAAAAGAATATCCTGAATCACATATTACTTTAGCATTGGAATCACGTGCTAAAGGTATAAAAGATTTAACAGATATTATAGATGAAGTTTTAACTATTGATATAAAAACAAAGAATAAATATACAGAATTACTTCGTTTAATTTTTCACGGTATGACAGGTGGATATGACACAATAATTACATCTGGTGCGAATCCAATGATGAGTGTGATATCAGCAAGCACATTTATACCAAGAAGAATAGGATATAACACAGGTAGTTTAAGTCAAATGCTTTTGACAGATGTAATTGATTTAAATAAGAATCAATATGCAGCAAAAATGTATCATGATTTAGTAACCCCATTAACAAAACAGGTTACAGAGTTACCAATTTTAGATATAAATATCAAACAAAAAGTTCCAAATTCTGTTGTAATTCACCCAGGCGTAAGTAAAATGAGCAGAATTAAAGGTATTATAAAAACAATTCAAGGTTATGAATGGGCACAATTAGTTGATTTATTACAAGAAGCAGGTAAAAAGGTAATTTTAGTTGGCGGCCCAGATGATAAAGATTGTATAAAAGAGATAGAAGAATATACAAAACGAAAAGATTATGAAAACTTATATGGAACAACAAAGAATCTAACAGAATTGGCTGAAGTTATATCATCAGCAGAAAAATTTGTATGTTCTGATTCTGCTCCTTTGCATATCGCAGTAGGTTTGGGAGTAAAGACATATGTCTTTTTTGGTCCAACAGATGATAAAAAATTAATCCCTCAAAATGAGAATGTAATTGCTTTAAAAAATAAGTATGAATGTCCAGATAGACCATGTTTATGGGATAGAAGAAAAATTTCATGCATGGAATTGCATTGTTTAAAATTTGATTTTCATGACATCAGTCAAATAATATTAAAGAATTAATCCAAAAGTATTAATTTTTTTAACAGAATTCTAATCCCCTAAAAAGTATGATATCGCTGGATTGCAGATGTTTTCTATATTTGCGATATTTACGAGTTTTTGAAAAAG
>CALUUV010000011.1 GCA_944324055.1 Candidatus Gastranaerophilales bacterium
GGTTGAATATGAGTAATCTGTTTTGCACTGATTGAACGAGCTTTTGCCATTAAATCTTCTGATGAATTATAGAATTTATCTGATAATGCTTCTTTATTTGTTGAAATTACATTTGTTTTCTTTGCAAGTTCAAGTTGGTTTTCTTTATTTGTTAAAAATAGTCCAAAATCTAGTGCTTCATCTTTATATTTTGCTTTTAGCGGAATTACAAAGTTCATCAATGAGAAATCATTTTGACCTAAGGTTCCAATAATCTGCGGCGCAACATCTGTTACTTCATAAACATTTGGGGCATTATCTTTAATCATGCTAAGGAAGTTTGCCCCGCCTTGGAAAAATACTATATTTTCTGACATGTATTTTTCTAAAGCTTCTCTATGGGTTTGAGTGATACTTTCTGCAGGTATTAAACCTTTTTGATAAAGTGATTTAAAGCTATCAAAAACTTTTATACTTTGTTCAGAATTGATATTTGAATAAGAATTTACCCCATATTTATTTAATATCTTTAGCATTGTGTCATTTTCTGTAATTGTTGGTAGATAAATAAATTTGCCAGTATTCTTTTTAACTTGTTCTGCATATTTTGCTAAATCTTCATAAGTTGCTGGCATGTTATCAAGTTTTGCTTGATTGAATAATTTTTTATTATAGATTGTTACTGCAGATGTTGCGTACCAAGGTATAGCAAATAATTCACCTTTGTATTTAAGAGAATCAACAATATCTTTGTTATATTCAGATAATTTATTTTCATCAATAGATGCTAAAGCTCCTTTTTGAGCAAGAATTGCAGAAAAATCTGGGTTAAGGTTGATTAAATCTGGAGGATTGTTGCTTAGTATAGCTGCAAGTGTTCTTTTATCTCCTTCAGAAAAAGGTACATCAATCCATTTTATTTTAATATTAGGGTGGTTTGATTCATATTTAGAAATTATGTTATTCATATAGTCTGCAAAATCTCCCATTTGCAGAGTCCAAACTATAACTTCTTTTCTAGTATCAGTATTTGTTTTTTTGAAAACAGTAAAATATGTTACGCAAAGCGCTATAACTAAACTTAATATCCAGAACCATTTATTCTTCATAATGCACCTCTTATGGTACAATTATACTATGAATAATTTATTTACAGAACTGGAAAATATAAATAAACAAGTTCCTTTGGCAGAGTTAATGCGTCCAAAAACATTGGAGGAATTTTTAGGTCAATCTAATGTGATTTCGCATAATTCTCCTTTGTTAAATTTGATAAAATCGCAAAGATTATTTTCTTTGATTTTATGGGGGACTCCAGGCTGTGGAAAAACGACATTGGCAAGATTAATTGCATCTCAGGTTAATGCAAATTTTCTAGAGTTATCAGCTGTTTCATCAGGGGTAAAGGATATAAAAGAAACCGTTGAAAAAGCTAATGAAGCTTTAAGATATGGTCAAAAAACTATTGTTTTCATAGATGAAATTCATCGTTATACAAAAACTCAACAAGATGCTCTGTTACCTTATTTAGAAAATGGAACATTCTTTTTAATAGGATCTACAACTGAAAATCCTTCTTTCCAGGTTGTTCCTGCATTAATGTCACGAGTTCAGATTATAAGATTGAATTCTATTGATGATGATAGTATGGGTAAGATTATTGATAGAGGTTTTCAGTATTTAGAAAAAACTTATCAACCAATAGTATATGATGATGAAGTAATAAAGTTTATTGTCAATAATGCACGAGGTGATGCGAGATGTGCATTAAATATGGTTGAGAATTCATATTTTGCAAGTAATTTTTCTAATAATACAAGGTTATTGAATATTGAAATATTAGAAAGTATTACTCAAAAAAGAAATACAAGATATTCAAAACAAGAGCATTATGATTGCGCATCAGCATTTCAAAAGAGTTTGAGAGGATCTGATGTAAATGGAGCTATATATTATTTAGCCAAGATGATAGAAGCAGGGGAAGACCCAAGATTTATTGCAAGAAGGTTAATTGTATGTTCCGCAGAAGATGTTGGAATGGCTGATCCAAATGCATTGAATGTTGCTGTTAATGCATATAAGGCTGTTGAGTTGTTAGGAATGCCGGAAGGAAGAATTCCTTTAGCTGAGGCTGTAATATATGTAGCAAAGGCTCCAAAATCAAACAAGGTAATTTGTGCAATCGATGAAGCATTAGCAGATATTCAGTCTGGCAAAGATTATCCCCCTCCGATGCATTTAAGAGATGCACATTATAAAGATGCTTCAAAATATGGGTTTGGAGTAGATTATGTTTATACGCATTCAAATCCTGATTATAAACAACAATTTATGCCAGATGAATTAGTTGATAGAGTTTATTTTGAATAGCTAAAGAATAAGTAAAGAAACTTTAACCACCTATATATTTATGTTATGATTTACTCATAAATACATTATATGAGGATTTTTGCGTATGAAAATGTCAAGACTTTTTGTTCAAACTCTTAGAGAATTTCCTTCTGATGCAGAAGTTGTTTCTCATAAGTTTCTTGTTAAAGCAGGATATATTAGAAAATTAACATCTGGGGTATATAATTACTTACCGTTGATGTGGAGAGTTTTGAAAAAAGTTGAGAACATTGTAAGAGAAGAAATGGACAATGCAGGTGCACAAGAACTTCTTATGCCTTTTGTTCAACCTAAAGAACTTTGGGAAGAATCAGGTAGATGGGAAGTTTACGGTCGTGAATTGATGAGATTAAAAGATAGACACGATAGAGAAATGTGTCTTGGACCAACTCACGAAGAAATTATTACTGCAATCGCTCGTGATGGACTTAAATCTTACAAACAATTACCTGTAAATCTTTATCAAATTCAATCAAAATTTAGAGATGAAGTTCGTCCTCGTTTTGGACTTTTAAGAGGTCGTGAATTTATTATGAAAGATGCATATTCTTTCTCAACTTCTCAAGAAGATTTAGAAAAAGAATATGATAATATGGCAAAAGCATACAAAAGAATATTTGATCGTTGTGGATTACCGACAAAAATGGTTCAATCAGATTCAGGTGCAATTGGTGGAAGTGTTAGCCACGAATTTATGGTAATAACTGATACTGATGCTGGTGAAAATGATGTATTCTATTGTGATGATTGTGATTATTCTGCAAATTCAAATCACGCGATATCTAATCTTCCAACGGCAAAAACAGATGGTGCAAAATTCGGATTAAATGAATACAAAGTCGTAGATACTCCTAATATGAAAACAATAGACGAAGTTTGTGCTTTCTTAGGAGTGGATCCTACTGTTCTTTGTAAATCATTGGTTTATATTGCTGATAAAGAACCTGTTATTGCTCTAATTAGAGGAGATAAACAAGTTGAAGAAACAAAATTAATGAATGCAGTAGGTGCAATTGATATTAGAATTGCAACCGCTGAAGAAATAGAAGAATTAATGGTAAAAAATGGATTCAATGCAAAAGCTGGATTCATTGGACCAATGGGTATGAAAGATGTAAAAATTGTTGCTGATAATACAGTTAAAGAATTAAAGAACTTTGTTATTGGTGCAAATGAAAATGATAAACACAAAGTTGGTGTAAATTTTGATATGTTACCTGAAGTTCAGTTTGAAGATATAAGACTTGTTCAAGCAGGAGAACTTTGTCCTCAATGTGGTAAGCCTCTAAAAGTTACAAGAGGTATTGAAGTTGGTAATATTTTCCAATTAGGTACAAAATATTCTCAACCAATGAACGCAGTTTATATGGATGTTGATGGCAAAGCAAAACCTTATATCATGGGTTGTTATGGTATTGGTATTTCAAGAACAGCTGCAGCTGCAGTTGAAGCTCATTATGATGATTGGGGTATTAAATGGCCAATCTCTATCGCTCCATACCATGTTGTAGTAGTTCCTGTAAGTACAAAAGATGAACTTCAAATGAAGGTTGCTCAAGAAGCTTATGAAAAATTACTTGCTGCAGGTATTGAAGCAGTAATTGATGACAGAGATGAAAGACCTGGTGTTAAATTCAAAGATGCTGATTTAATAGGTTTCCCATTCAGAATTACTGTTGGTAAATCAATCCAAAATGGTAATGTTGAATTTGTTGTAAGAGAAACAGGTTCAAAAGAAGAAATGGCTCCTGAAAAAGCTGTTGAATATGTAATAAGCCATGTAAGAGAAGCTCTAAAACACTAAATATTATTGAACCATCTAGGTTGTTTTTTATCTAATGGTTTTGTTAAAAAATCTGCATATTGAGGATAGTCTATTCTGTCCTCTTTCATGCTATCAATGATTCTTGCTTGACCTGAGTGTCTTGGAGTTAATGGTTTAAATCCTAATTTTTTATAAAAAGGTACGGATTCTGAGTATGATACAAGAAACATATCAGAATATTTGTTGTTGCTATCAATTACTTTGTTTATAAGTGTTTCTCCAATATGATTCCCTCGATATTTTTTATTAACAGCAACTGAATCTAGGTATAATGTGTTTTCTTCTTTTATGATATTTGGAATGTTTAATGGTTCTGTAAGAATAGCTGCAGTAAGCTGCTTTTTCTTATTACGACCAAGCATAATAGTTGTGTCAGGGTTTTTTAATCGTCTTTTTGCTTCATCCATTGTGTAATTAATATAATCATCATATGTTGCTTTGTTAAATGTATCTGTGTGTTTTCTGCATAATTTCCAAAACGGATGAGCTGATTGATTAGCAAAATTATCTAAAAAGAAAGTCGAAATTTCTTTTAGTAGTTTATTTTTAACAGGCTTATTATAATCAATTTCTTTAAAATAAATAACATCATTTCCTGTTTTAATTTTAAAAGGTTTAACAGGATTATTTAAAGATTTGAAATTAGTATGACTATAATTCTTAATTTTCATATTCAATTAATGCTTGTAAACATTGAATTTTGATACTTTTGTAAAGTAATGTTAACAACAATAAAAACAAAAAGGCAATTTTTAAAACGGTATATACTTTATATATACATAAGAGATAACTAATTAGAAATTAGGATTTAAAAGGAGAATAAACATGGGCAAATTTGACATCAATGGCGTAAATGGTTCAACACCTGTATCAAGAACAGACGGATTAACAAGAATAACTAAAGCAGACAAAAAATTTGATTTTGGTTTTAATTCTTCAACAGATATGGAAGTTGGTTTTGATACAGTACAATTTTCTACAAAAGTAGTTACTCAAAGTGACATAGATAAAATGTGGGAGTATGCAGGTATTACAAAACCTGGATCAATTAATCCTTTAGAAAAAACAATGGCATTTGCAGCTGAAGGTGCAGAATATGGTGTTGAATATTCTGAAGAAGATATGAATCTTGCAAGATTTATGTTTGAAAACCTAAAAGCGTAATGTATAACTTTCCCTTAAAGTAGATTTAATGGCATTGGTGGATAACGCCATTTCTATCAACTGCCATCGCCCGTGGGAAATTAGGGAAAGATTGTAAGATAAAGTTTCAAGCGTCAGTAATACTGGCGCTTTTCTTTTGTTTGTAAACATTTCTTAACAAAACTAAGCAAAAAAAGCAATTTTTTCTTATGTATATACTTTATATATACATAAGATATAAATAACTAAGAATTAGAAATTAGGATTTAAAAGGAGAATATATTATGGGTAGCTTCGATATCAACAGTTTCAAAAATGCTTTCTTAAGTGAAATGGCAAGAATAGCAAATTCAGAAACAGTAAGTGGTCAAATAGATACTCAAGGTGAAATTCAAGCTGCAAATAATGCTAAAGCAATTTTTAAATCAGAGTTAGCATCAAATCCTATTGGTGATTCATTCCAAAAAACAAATGCTGATGCTGTTGCTAATGAGGTATCAGTTGATGATTTAATGGCTCTTCTTGATGATCCTGAATTAAATGTAGCAAGAGTAAATGAATTAATACAAGAAAAACCTGCTGAAGCATTAGGTAATCTTTCAAAAGTTGGTAGCGTAAAACGTCCTGAAGAAACTACTCAAATGGCAGAATTGTCTGATGCTGATACAGAAGGTGTAAATTTCTATACAGATAAAGCAATTGCAGAAGGTCGTAATACAGATATTGCAATGGCAACAGATTCAGCAGAAGAAGGAATTGATGCATTAGGATATAATTTTTATGATGCATTTATGGAAGCTTTGTACGCAGCATAAGAATATACTTAAGCTAATGTTGCGTCCCTTTGTGGGAAATAGGGAAAAGATCGTAAGATTTGGGTTAAAGTTGCGGCATTTATTGCCGCTTTTTTTGTTTTGTAAAGTTTTTTCGAATAACTAGCAAAATAAATTTGTTATATGTTTTATTTGATTATCAAATTTAAAGGTTAGTTTATGTCTTTTTTCGAAATTCAAAAAAAATTAACAACAACAGTATCATCCAAGCAACATAAGAATAAACAGGTTTCTAAACAAGAATTAGAAGCTAATAATAAATCTGCAAATTTGATAATGAAACATAAAGGTCTTACAAATGGGATTATATTTGGTGTAGGTGCTGGCTTAGGGGATGGTTTTGCAACTGTTTATTCAACTAAGAATAATATAAAAAAATCTTTAGCTGAATATAAAGGATATAGTTTCTCTCAAAAAAAGGAAGCATTAAAAGAGATTTTAAATATAAAAGGTATGTCCTTAAAGAAATATAAGGATTTCATTCAAAAAGAAATGAATGTATCAATGCCAAAAGTGATGCTAAGAAGAGCATTATTATATGGTACAGTACTAGGTCTAATTGGTTTTGGCGTAGATGCTTATTCTAATAAAAAAGATAAAGTAACTAAAACCAATTAATTATTTTGTTTTAACTAAATCTCTATATAATTCTTTTCTTCTTTTTTGATATGTTGGGTTTGCTAAATATTCATCATATTTACATTGTGCATTTATCCAACCGTTAGGTGTAATTTCAATAATTCTATTTGCAACTGTTTGAATAAATTGATAATCTTGAGATGTAAATAAAATTGTTCCAGTGTAGTCAATTAGTGCATTATTTAATGCTGTAATTGATTCTAAATCTAAGTGGTTGGTCGGTTCATCAAAAATAAGAACATTATTTTCTTCTACCATCATTTTAGCAAATAGGCATCTTACTTTTTCTCCACCTGATAAAACTTTTGATAATTTTTCACTTTCTTCTCCTGAGAATAACATTCTACCTAAGTAGCCTCTTAAGTAGCTTATATGTTGTTCTTTAGAGTACTGAGCTAACCATTGAATTAAATTTAGGTCATTATCAAAATATTTTGTATTATCTTTGGGAAAATATGAATGAGTTGCAGTAACACCCCAAGTTGCACTTCCTGAATCTGGTTCTAGTTCTCCTTCTAGAATTTGGAATAATGTTGTGATTGTTAGTGGGTCTTGTGATATAAATGCAATTTTTTCACCTTGGACAACATCTAGACTGAAATTCTTTATTAATAAATTTCCATCAATAGATTTGTTTAATCTATCAATAGTTATTACATCTTTGCCTGGAATTTTTACGTAATTAAATCTTATTCTAGGATATTGTCTAGAAGATGGTATTATTTCTTCTAATGATAATTTATCAAGCATATTTTTTCTAGATGTTGCTTGTTTTGCTTTTGATGCATTTGCACTAAATCTTGCGATAAATGCTTTTAATTCTGCAATTTTTTCTTCTGTCTTTTTGTTCTGTTCTTCTTTTTGTTTTTGTATCAGCATATTAGCTTGTGACCAGAAAGAATAGTTTCCTGTGTATAATTGAATATTTTTATAATCAATATCAGCAATATGAGTACATACATTATCTAAGAATTTTCTATCGTGAGAAACAACTATAACTGTATTTTGAAAATTGATTAAAAATTCTTCTAACCAAGATATTGTTTCTAAGCTTAAGTGGTTTGTAGGTTCGTCTAATAATAAAATGTCAGGGTTTCCAAATAATGCTTGTGCTAATAATACACGAACCTTTTCACTACCTGATAATTCACTCATTAAAGAATAATGTAATGAATCATCAATACCTAATTCTGATAACAATGATGCAGCCATCGAGTCAGCTTGCCAACCATCTAATTCTGCAAATCTAGTTTCTAAATCTGCAACTTTCATTCCGTCTTCATCATTAAAATCAGGTTTTGCATATAGAGCATCTTTTTCTTTCATTACTTGATATAACTCTTTATGCCCCATAATAACGGTCTCAATAACTGGATATTCGTCAAACTCAAAATGGTTTTGTTTTAATACTGCAATTCTTTGTCCTTTTTGAATATGTACTTCTCCTGAAGTTGGTTCAATGTCTCCAGATAAAACTTTTAAAAAAGTACTTTTTCCTGCTCCATTCGCACCGATTAAGCCATAACAATTACCTGGAGTGAATTTAATATTTACGTTTTTGAATAATACCTGAGAGCCAAAGCTTACAGTTAAGTTTTGAGTTGTTATCATAAGTTTTATAATTCCTATCTAGTGTATTTTAGTATATTATAGCAAGAAGTTTATCAATTGCCAAAATACATTTTGAGAAGAATTCATCAACCGCTTCAGGTCTTCCGGCATTTCTAGTGTATTCAATAAGTTCTAGTTGTAGATATTCATTTAACAATGCTGAGTTATTTAATATTTTTTGTATAACAAGATTTATAGGAGAATGTCCTAGTACGTGATTGTTAATATCAATAATTGCAGCTTTTTCTTTTGCAAGACAAGCTTTTAAATTTATTGAACTTGGGGTTAATGTTTTGATTGTTTCATTAATATCTGGTTTGTTGCCATATATAATAATATTGTCAAATGATACATAATTCATTCCTTCAATGAAAGCACCAAAATCAGTTATATTATATAAATTTTTAAGTCCTTTAGTTTTTATAATTGTTTCAAATGATTTTATAAAGATAGAATAATCCTCTCTTGTTTGAATCATTCCACCATTTATTGAAGGTACTTCAATTATGTGTTTAATACTTCGATTGATTATTGCTGAATTATTTTGAATATTAATTGTATCATCATTGCAATAAGGTTTATTATCTTTGAAAGCTAAATCAACTCCACAGAAATATATTTTTTCAAAATCCATACAATTTGCACACATTAAAGATATTAATGTTGTAGTTTGTTCTGCTGGGTATAATTGAAGATTTAATTCTGGGGCATATTTTTTTATAAATAATTCATTATCAGAAAAATATATTGTTGTGCTTTTAGATTTTAATTCTGATATTGCTGTTTCTGATTTCCAATCAGTAATAATATTTAGTTTTGATGTATATTCATCGGATAAATTGTAAGTTCTTTTTATGTTCTTAGCATCTGCAAATACTGCAAAATCAGGAACGATATCGTTTTCTTCTAATGTTTTTAATGCTTTGTTTACTGCAAATATAACAAATTTATTTTGATTGTTTTTAATTGCTTCTATATTATCTTTTAAAGATGGTCCAGCGCCTAATATAAGTGCATTTTTGTCTGCATATTTCCATTTGAAATCATCAAGAGTATAAAACTTTTTATCTAAATTTATAAATTTAATTATATTGTTAACCCAAATTTTAGATAGCACTTTGATTGTATTAATATCAACAATTTTGCTTTTAAGTTTTGAATATAATTTTTCTGAAAATTTTTCAATATCTTCTTTATAAAAAATAGATAAAATCTTTGATATTGCGAATTCTAATTTATCTTCGTTTAAATAATTAGATAAAATAAACTCAATACATTCATCCATATTATCAGAAATAAATACTCTTTTATCTGATAAATATTGTGTTAAATCTACTGTTTCAAAAACAAATCTTAAAAATTTAGAATCTGGTTCATATATAACAATTTTAGATTTTGTTGCATTAAATAATTCATCAAGAATGTATCCAACTCCAAAACCAACACTTGCAATAATATCATTATGAGAAAATGCTTTCATGTCAGCAGTAACAAGTGATTTTGCATACCCAACAGGATCAATTGTATCTTCTGTTGGAATATCTCCTTTTAAGAAAACAATATTTCCATTTAATGTTTGAACAAAAGCAATATCATTAGTACAATCTGTTATTGGTATAGATTGCAATTCTTCTTTTAAACGGTTGTTATTTAATTTGCTTAAATTCTTTTCAAACATATTTTTTATTATACATAATATTTTTAGAATTGTAAAAAGAATAATGTTTATAATAAAATTATTAAAAAAGGAGAGAAACATGTTTGAGATAAAAGCACAATTATATTTTTCAGCAGCTCATCACTTATTAAATTATGATGGGGAATGTGAAAACCAACATGGGCATAATTGGTTAGTTGAAGCTTATGTTAAAGGTACTGAGCTAGATAAAAGTAATATTTTAATTGATTATAAAGTATTAAAGAAAGAATTAAAGAAGGTTTTAGATTTATTAGATCATAAAGATATTAATGAACTTGATGATTTTAAAGGAATAAGTCCAAGTAGTGAAATTCTTTCAAAATATATTTATACAAAATTGAAAGAGGTTATCCCAAATATAAGTAAAATTTCAATTTGGGAAACAGCAACATCTTGTGCAAGTTATTATGAGGATTAATAAATGGAATTATTACAAATTATATTAATGGGAATAGTTCAAGGTTTGAGTGAATTTTTACCAGTTTCAAGTTCTGCTCATCTTGTATTTACATCAAATTTTTATAAAGTATTTAATAATATGCCTATACATCAACAATCTAATCAAGAAGTTTTTGTTGATATTATGCTTCACTTAGGAACTTTGATTGCTGTATTAATTTTCTTTAGAAAAGAAGTTATGGAAATATTAATGGCATTAATAAATGGAATTAAGACTAAAAATTATTCAGAACATAATTGTAAATTAGGTTTATACATTATGTTAGGTACAATTGTTACTGTATTAATAGCTTATCCATTGAATGAAGTTGCAGAGAAATTGGTTTATTCTCCTGTAATTGTTGGTATATTACTTTTCATAACAGGTTTTGTATTATATTTCAGTGAAAAATATTCTGATAAAATCCAAAATAAAGCTTCTGAAATGGATTTAAAAACGTCAATTTTAATGGCGGTAGCTCAAGGTATAGCAGCATTACCAGGATTCTCTCGTTCAGGTTGGACCATTGCTACAGGTTTATTCAATAAAGTTGACAGAGTAACTGCTGCAAGATACTCTTTTCTTTTAAGTATTCCAATTATTTTAGGTGCTTCAATGGTTTATCCATTTGTAAAAATTGATATGAGTGAATTAGCTACATATAATTGGGTTGATATTATAATAGGAACTTTTGTTTCTGGATTTGTTGGCTATTTATGTATAAAATATTTCTTGAAGTTTTTAGCTAAATATTCTCTAAAAGTATTTGCTTATTACTGTTTTATAGTCGGAATATTTACATCAATCTTCTTTTATATAAAATAAATGAGAATATATTAAATAATTTAAGGATTAATCGGATATCATGTAATTGATGAGAAGATTAATCCTTTTAATATTATTAATATCGGCAATATCAATACCTGTGTATTCTAAGCATTTGCACTATGAAAAAGAATATCAAGCAGTGTGGTGTAAAAATCATTGTGGGCAAACAGAATATATACTAAATGATGGTGCACGAGTTGATTGTTTGACTAAAACACATGCAGTGGAGTTTGACTTTGCATCTAAATGGGCTGAAAGCATAGGACAAGCTCTCTACTATGGAATTAAAACTCATCGTAAACCAGCTGTTGTTTTGATTTTGGAAAATCCTCAGTATGAAGATAGATATGTAACTCGATTTAAGACTGTTGCAAATTATTTATGCTTAGATTATTGGTTCATGTACGAAAAAGACCTATATAAATAGGCTTTTCGTTATATTTTAAAATTAACTAATAATTTAAACTAACTATATTGTCCAAATGCTGCAAGAGGTGTTTTTGCAAGTATGTAATATAATCCTCCAGATACAACCATACAAATAGGAATAGTTAATACCCAAGCAGTGATTATACTTTTAACGATACCCCATTTTACAGCACTAGCTTTAACCATACTACCAACACCCATAATTGCTGTTGAAATAATATGAGTAGTACTTACTGGGATACCAAAATGTGAAGCTGTTAAAATAATACCAGATGCTGACATTTCAACTGCAAAACCGTGCATTGGTTTCATCTTAACTATTTTTGAACTCATAGTTTTAATGATTCTCCAGCCTCCAGTCATTGTACCGCAAGATAATGCAAACGCACAAATTAGGATTACCCATAAAGGAATAGAAAAATCAGTATCACCTTTCAAAAATCCAAAAGTAATCAATGATAATGTAATAATCCCCATTGTTTTTTGAGCATCGTTTGAACCGTGGCTGAATGCAAGGAATGCACAAGACACTAATTGTAATTTTCTGAATGTTCTATTTAATAATTCAGGTTTTAATCTTCCGAATATTTTTAGTAAAGCCCATATAACTAAAAATCCAACACAAAAACCAAATATTGGAGATGTAATCATAGGAATAATTACTAAATCTAAAACATTATGTTCATTAACAACTTCTAAAGCAGGGTGTTCAAAATGGAAAGCTGGTAATCTTAAAAGTAAATCGTATGGTTTATCAAGTAATAGATAAGCATGCATAATTGATGCTCCTAAAAGTCCTCCAATCAATGCGTGTGAAGAACTTGAAGGGATACCAAATCTCCAAGTTATAAGTCCCCATATAATCGCACCTAGTAATGCGCATAAAATAACAAGTTGAGTAATTGCGTCATGAGCAACCATCCCAACACCAATTGTTTTTGCAACGTGAGTTCCGCATAATGCGCCGGCGCAATCAAAAAGTGCTGCATATAAAACGGCGTATCTAGGGCTAAGTGCTTTTGTTGAAATTGCCATTGAAATGGCATTTGCTGAATCGTGGAATCCGTTAATGAATTCAAATATTAACGCAACTCCAACTAATATAATTAAACATAAAATCGTTACTGTCATATCTAACTATTCTTGAGAGCAATGTTCAAAACTTCATCCGCTACAGAATGACATCTGTCCAATGCGTTCTCCAAGTCCTTATAAATATCTCTAAACTTAATAATTGTTACAGGGTCATATTTCCCTGAGAATAACTCACTAGTAGCTCTTAAAAGAATATCATCTCCAATAGTTTCTATTTCTTTCATTGTAGCTCTAGAGTTTGTGATATCTTTTGTTTTATGTAATTTTTTCAATAAACTTACAGTGTGAGTCATTTCAGATGTGGCTTTCATAATAATTTTGCCTTGTTGATACATTTCTTCTGTAGGCTTATCAATTTTATAAGCATAAAAATTTAAAAATGCTTGGCAGATTTTCTTATTGATTTTTCTTAGCATTGAAGCAAGTAATTGAATATCTTCTCTATCAATAGGAGTAATAAAAGTACTGTTTAATAAAGCAATACTTTCTCTTTCTAAATCACTGCCTTTACGTCTTAATATTTTTACCTGCATTAACATATCTTCATTGATACCATTTGTAAGTGCTTCATTATAAAGAATTGCACTTTTTTTGCAATTCAATGCAGCATCAACAAATAAATCAAAGAAAACTTTGTTATCTGGTGGTAAAATCTTTTCCAAAATTCCTAGTTTCATATAAAGTTCCCTTTCCTTTTTTATGATAATTCAAATATGCTACGATACAAATTAATTTTTTTTGACTGTAACAAAAATTTAAAATAATCTTTTTGATATAATTTGGCTACTTTTAAAATCTTTGTAATTATGTAATACTGTTGGTATTGTAAATATTTAGGAGGATTTTAAATGGATTCAAAAATAGAAGTTATTCAATATCAAACACAAGGAACTTGTTCAAAATTTATAAATATTGCATTAAAAGAGGGTAAAATTGTTGATATTGAATTCATTGGCGGTTGTAATGGTAATCTTAAAGGGATATCAAAGCTTGTTACCGGTTTAACTATTGATGAAGTAATTGATAAGTTGCAGGGTATTACTTGTGGACCTAAGTCAACAAGTTGTCCAGACCAATTAGCTCAATGTTTAATACAGTATAAATCAAAATCTCTTATTACAAAGTAGATTTATCTAATTCATATAAAATTTTAAGGAAAGTTTCATCGCTTGTTCCTGATATTAAAGGTCTTGGGATGAACTTTTCTTTATATTTTTCAATTGCATATTGATCAGTCATACCAGAAATATAATCAGTTACTAATCTTTCAATTCTCTTTTCATCATCACAGTGTTGTCTCATTATATCTGTGTAGTATTCAAAAAGAGTTTTAATAATATGTCTGGCTTTGACTTCTTCTGTTTTTGCCGGGGAGTCAATATATATATTTTCAAACATCCATTTTCTTAACTTTGTTGTCATATCCCAACATTCTTCTTCCATTTTTACAAATGGTTGTCCTATTGAATTATTAATTACAGCTTCAATCATTTTACTTAGTCTAATAGAAGGTGTTGAAGTAAAGTATTTAATACATTCATTAGGTAAATCACTTTCTGATATTATTCCGGCTCTAATAGAATCTTCTATATCATGATTTATATATGCAATTTTATCGGCATATTGAACAATTTGAGCTTCTGGAGTTTGTGGTTTAAAACCCCAAGTATGTGTTAGAATTCCATCAATGGTTTCTTTGCAAAGGTTCATATCTTCAAGAACTTCAACAACTCTAACGCTTTGAATATTATGATGGAAACCTCCATTAACTAGCTCATTTAATACCCCTTCGCCACAATGTCCAAAAGGTGTATGTCCTAAATCGTGTCCTAATGATATTGCCTCTGTTAAATCTTCATTTAAATCTAGAGCTCTGGCAATAGTTCTTGCAATTTGAGACACTTCAAGAGTGTGTGTAAGTCTTGTTCTAAAATGGTCATCAAAAGGAGCAAGAAAAACCTGAGTTTTATGTTTTAATCTTCTAAAGGATTTAGAGTGCAAAATTCTATCTCTATCTCTTTGGAAGTCTGTTCTTAGATCAGATTCTTTTTCTTCTCTTTTTCTTCCTTTTGAGAATCTGCTTTTTGTAGCAAATTCACTTAGGGTATCAATTTCTCTCTGTTCAAGTTTAAATTTAATAGAATTCTTTTTTTCCATATTATTTATTATACACAAAACAAGGAAATTACAACATTTTTAATTAGCTAAAATCAAGTATTCATGCATATTTGGTATAAAAACACTAGTCAAATCTGAAAAAGCATGCTATAATTAAGATATCTGTATTATATAATAAGGGCATAAATTAATGAGTAAAGACTATTCTGATAAGGATTTCGAGTCATTATTAGACAACTATGATTACAAATTTAAAAAAGGTGATTTAGTAAAAGGAGTAGTATTTGGCTATGAGTCAGATAATGCACTAGTTGATATTGGTGCAAAATCAATTGCCGTAGTTCCAGCAAAAGAGGCCTCAGTAGATTACGATGCAAAAATTCAAGATGTACTTGAAAAAAATAAAGAATATGAGTTTTTAATTATTTCAGATGTTGATGAAAATGGACAATTTTGGTTATCACGCAAAAAAGTTGATTTAGTTTATTCTTGGAAAGAATTAGAAAAAATAAAACAAGCTGATGAAATAATTAATGGTAAAATTGTTCAAATCGTTAAAGGTGGAATACTTGTTGATATTATAGGTATTAAAGGTTTTGTTCCTTCTAGTCAAATTCAAGAAAGAGAAAATAAGTATTCTGTTGGCGATAAAATTGAGTTAAAGATTTTATCTTTAGATGAAGAACAAAGTAATTTAGTTCTATCAAATAAAAAAGTTTATAGCGATACAATTGAATCAGCTAAGAAAGTTATATTTAGCCAAGTTGAAGTAGGTCAAATAGTTAAAGGTAAAGTTGTTAGAATTGCTTCATTTGGTGCATTTGTAGATATTGGTGGAATAGATTGTTTATTACCTTTATCTCAAATTTCTTGGAAATGGGTTGAACATCCAACTGATTTATTAACAATAGGTGAAACTATTGATGTTGCAATATTTGATGTAGACAAAGAAAAGCAACGTATTACCTTAAGCTTGAAGAATGTAACTGATGACCCTTGGGTTGGAGTTGCAGATAAGCTAAAAGAAGGTGATACTAGAGAAGGCGTTGTTACTCGAATAAAGAACTTCGGTGCTTTTGTTGAAGTTTATCCGGGTGTTGAAGCTCTACTTCCTCATAATGAAGTTGTTGAATATCAAAATGCTAATAACACAATATTAGATGTTGGTGCAAAAATTAATGTTGTGATTATTAAATTTAATCCTGAAGATAAGAGGATTTCTCTTGGGATTCCATCAAAAGATGATCAAGCTTAAGGATAGATTCTTTAACAGCATTAGAGGATAAACCAATAACGTTTTCTTTATCTCCAACAATTTGTTTAACGTATCCATCAGGTAATTCTTGGATACCGTAAGCTCCTGCTTTATCAAATGGTTTAAATTTATCAACATAATATTCAATCATTTGATCTGTTAAAAGGTTGAATTCTACTTTTGTTGTCGTTGAATTAATGTAAAATTTTTCAGTTTCAGAATCAAGAATACACATGCTTGTAACAACTTCATGAGTTTTATTACTAAGGTCATGGAGCATTTTAATTGCATCTTTTCTATTTTTAGGCTTGATTAATATTGTGTTATCCAATATTACAACAGTATCAGCGCTAAGAATATAGGATGGCTGATTAACATTATTAATAGCTCCAAATGCTTTGTTTTTAGCAAGATTTTCTATTTTTTTATAAGAAAATATGTTATCAGAAAGTTCTTCTTCATAGTCAGAATTAACTAATGAAAAATCAAATCCTGATTTTTTTAGGATTTCTCTTCGTCTTGGTGATTTTGATGCTAAAACTAAATTTTTCATAATTTAATTTTAGCATGGGGGTAAATGTAAGTATATTATTTTTATTAAATATTATTTAGTTTTATTTACCATTGTAGAAATATCATTAGTTATATCTTTACCACCATATAGAGCAACACTTTTTGCGAATACAAAGTCATATCCGTCTGCTTTTGCTTTGTTTGAAATCTCTGTTTTAATTTTAGATTCAATATTTGCAAGTTTGCCTGCATACATCTTATCAATCTCTGATTTTTTAGAGTTAAATTGGTTTGTATATTTATCTTGGATTTCTACAATTTTTTTAGCATCTGTTTCTTTAGCAATTTCTGCTTGTGCTTTTGATATTATTTGATTTAGTTCTCCAATTTTTGCAGAATGTTCTTTTTTTAGAGCTTTGACCTGTGAAGAACTATCAACAACTTTTTGTAAGTCAACAACTGCGATATTTGTTTCATTAGCAAAGCTAACTTGTGAAAATAATAGTACACAACATGCTGAAAGTATAATTTTTTTCATATTTTGAACTCCTAATTAATTATATAAATAATGTTAAATAATTTTATTTATTAATAAAATGACCATGTGTATATGTATAAAGATTAATATTCTTATTAAAAAAACTTAAAATAATGAAAATAAATGTTTAATATATATTATGTTTGTAATATAGTTGTGAAATACAGGATTTATTTTGGAGTAAGAATGATGAAAAAGATTAAATATTATATATTATTATTGGCGTTATTTTTTGTTTCGCAGAATGCGTTTTCAAATCCTGCATTTACACCATCAACAGCACCAGGAATATTTAACAATGGTGCCGATGTAAACAGTCAAATGCAGATGAACCAAATTAAGAACTATAGTATTGAAAAGAATTTGATTTCACCAGTAGAAAAAATGGAACTTCCAAAAGATGAACCAGAAAGATTTGAAGTCGATGTTCAAAAAGATTTGGAACGTGATGGTGTAATCTATAACCCAAAGTTCAAAGTAAATAAAATTGTGTATGAAGGAAATACTAAGATTAAAGATAAAGTATTGAATTCATTAGCTGATGATATTATTGATCATGAAATATATTTTGAAGACTTATTAACTTTTGCATTAAGAGTTAGCAGATATTATCAATCAAAAGGTTACTTAACAAGTTACGCATTTATTCCTGCTCAAGAAATTAAAGATGGTGTTGTAACTGTTTCAGTTGTTGAAAGTACAGTTGAAAATGTTGATATCTCTGGTAATAAATGGGCTAGAACTTGGTACCTTAAAAATGTAATGATGGGAAGAGATGGTCTAAGAGAAGGTACAGTATTTAACGCAAAAGCATTACAAGGTTCTTTACGTGAGATAAACGAAGAAAAATATATAAAAGCTCAATCTACAATCTCTAAAAATGGAGATAATACTAATATTGAATTAGATGTAAGAGATAGATTCCCTCTAAGATTTAGTTTTGGTTGGGATGATTACGGTAGAAGTTATACTGGTGTTCAAAGAGCATCATTCTTACTTGGTTTAGATAACTTAACAGGTTTCGGTGATAAAATATATGGTGGAACAATCTTATCTTCTGGTTCTACTGGTGTTTTAGCTGGTTATTCAATACCTGTAAGCCCATACGGAACAAGACTTTCATTTGATTATTCAAACTCTAATATCTCATTAGGTGGACCATATAGAGGTTTGAATGTTAAAGGTCGTTCTCAAACTATGGGTATTAAATTATCTCACCCTTTAATAAAAAATGCTAAAACAGATTTAGTTGTATTTACTGGGGTTGATTTTGTAGATTCAAATACCTATTCTAAACGTTTAAATTATACTTTATCTGATTATCAATTATTTGTTATTAGATCTGGTTTACGTGGAATTAGAGATGATAAATATGGTAGATGGTTAGGTACTTTAGGCGTAGATGTTGGTTTAGGCGGAACAAAATCAGGTTATGCTAATGGACCTGAAAGTACATTCGTTAAAATTGTTGCCGGTGCAACTCGTGTACAACGTTTATGGGGTAGAGTAATTGGTTTAGTTCGTATTAATGGTCAATATTCACCAAATCGTTTGTATGCAGTTGAACAAATGCAAATAGGTGGTCCTTATACTTTAAGAGGTTATCAACCTGCTGAGTTAATTGGTGATTACGGTGTTACAGGTACTGTTGAAATCAGAACTCCAATTCCTGGATTGAAAAAGATATTACCAAATAAACTTAAATTTATTGATGATAGAGTTAGACTTGCTGCATTCTATGATTTTGGTTGGGTAAAAGAACATGACAATGTTTATAATTATCCTCAAAATTTCTTACATAGTGTCGGCTTTGGTTCATATATCAACATTACAGAATGGTTAGCTCTTCAATTCGGTGTTGGTTTCCCAATTGGTCATAAATACTATGATGAAAGCAGTGGTAGATTCTACTTTGGTTTAAATTCAGAATTTGATAGTTTAATACCATTTAGAAAAACAGAAAAATTATAATTTATAGAAAGGAAGAACAAACAAGTTCTTCCTTTTTTTGTACTGTAAACAATTGTAAACTTGTATTATTAGTTTAGTCAATTTTAATCCGTTGATATTCTTTATATATACATAGGGGATTATTAAGGGGATTAAGTATTATGGCAATTGGTGCAAAAGATCAAATTGATAAGTTATTAGTTCAAAAATATTCAGATAAACAAGTAGATAACCATGGTAATGACCAATCTACAATATCAGCAGATGATGTAATGAGAATAATGAATTATGTTTCAACAAATACAATGACTCAAATGAAACTATCAAGAAGATTATCAATTGCTTGTTATGCAATAAATGCAATGTCAGCAAACTACAATCGTTCAAGACGTCTTGCTGGTTAATCAGTTTTATTTCTTATTTTTCAGTTGTTGTTTCGTGTACAGTTTTAAGTCTTTCTTCAGGGGCTGCTATACTTGTAATTCTAAGACCAAAGTTATCTTCAATAACAACAACTTCTCCAAAAGCAACAAGTTTGCCATTTGCAAACAATTCAACTGGTTCACCAGCTAGTTTATCTAAACTAATGATTGAACCACGAGTTAATTCTAAAACTTTTTTAAATGGAAGTTCAGTTCTTCCAAGTTCAACTGACATCTGAAGATTTACATTCATAAGTAAATCAAGGTTTTTATTTTCTTTTCCGTGAACATTTTCTTCTTCATCAAAAGAGGCGAATTGAACCGGTTGAACAGTAACAGGAGTTTCTTCAACAACATCATCTGATTTTGCTGAATCTATGTTTTGTTCAAAGTTAAAATTTTGTATATTCTGTTCATCTGGCTGTTGATCGTCAAACATCAAAATCCCCCTCTATTCATAATTTCTCATAAGTTCATACATTTCATCGTAGATATCTGTTATTTTAACACAAACATTGTTTTTTAAGATTCCTGGTCTTGCAAAGAATTTTTTTACACCATTGATTTTTACGATTAAATCTTTATCAATAGTTTCGTCAAGTTTAAGGATATCTCCTTCAGATAATTTCAAAAATTCTTCTAGAGTAATATCACAAGTTCCAAATTGAGCTCTAATATCCATCATTGATGGATTTAACTTGTGAATCATTCTTTGTCTTTCTTCACTTGTTGCAACAATCCCTTTTGATTGGAAAATATGTTGTGATGTTAAATGAGGAATAACAGTTTCTAATACAGGGTATGGGAAACAAAGACTTGCAAGTCCAAATGTTTTTTCTGATACCTGAATTTCAAAAGTTAATAACGCAACGATTTCTCCAGGAGCAGCAACTTGTATTGATTGAAAACCGCTATCAAGTCCAACAATTGAATATTCTACAGGGATAATGCTAGTCCAAGCATCATTAAGATTTTTTATTATGATATCTATAATCTTTTTAGTAAGTGAAGTTTCTACGTCTGTTAATTCTTTGTATTGAGGAGTTGCATCTCCTTTACCACCAAGCATACGGTCAACAATACAAGATAATACTTCGTAAGTTATTCCAAAAAGAATTTGACCAGGTAGAGGGTTGAATTCAAATATTCCAACGCTCATACTTGGAGGCATTGAATTAACAAATTCATCGTAAGTTAATTGGTCAACAGAAACGATATCAATATTAACTTTCATTCTAAGATAACCGGTAAGAATCATAGATATTTGTTTTGAAAACTCTCTGTGGATATCTTGTAATGCTCTTAAAGTATCTTTAGAAAATTTGTCGGGTCTACGGAAGTTATATAATTTATAACCTTTTCTAAACTCATTAACATCAATACTTTCCATTAGCATTGATGTTTCATTTGAGTTTGAATTTGTATCTTGTAATTTATTTTCTTCCATTTCCCTATTTCACCAATCAACAAAATATTATTATTGTATAATAAATTGTCCAAAACTTACTCTTAATACTTCGTTTTGTCCAGCTAAAATACCATTTACCGCAGCCATAATTTGTTCTTTAGCAAGTTCTTTTCCTGCAACAGTAGATAATTCAGCAGCAGTTTTGCTAGAAAGAGTTGTAAGGATAGCATCTCTAATAGCAGGTTTATATTCAGTCAATCTCTTTTCAAGTTCAGATTGAGTAGGAGCTGCTTGTTCTTCTCCATGACCGCCGTGTCCGCCAGATTTCTTAGGAGTTGCTTCAGCAACTTGTTCTTCTTCTGTTTGACTTATTTCAAGTGCAACATTAGTTTTTAAATATCTTCTGCTAGATTCATCTGCTAAGTTTAATACAAAATCACCTAAGTCAACGATTACTCCGTGTTTTACTTGTTCAGAATCTTCATCTGCAGCATAATCAGCTTCTTCTGTTTGATTATTTAAAGTTGCAAGTTTTGAATTTAATAAGTTTGTTTGAATAATAAAATTAGCACAAATAAAAATTATACAAAGTAATGTTGTAGAAATTACATTGATGATAATTGTTTTTAAAAATTCATTAGGTGTTTTATTTGAATTTTGTACGTGTCTTTTTAAATCGATATCCTCGTTGCTCATATTAATCTCCAGTATTATTATCCAATATTATTATATCAACTCTTCTATTCTTCATCCTACCACTATTTGATGTATTCTCTGCAATTGGAGCAAATTCTCCGTATCCAACAGCAGATAATCTTCGAGGATTTATTCTTTTTGATTCAACAAGGTAATTTATTACGCTTGTTGCTCTTGCAGTAGATAATTCCCAATTTGATGAATATTTTTCTGATTTTATAGGGAATGAATCTGTATGCCCTTCTATTATAACAGGATTATCTATTTTTGACAAAATATCTATTATTTTATTTAAAGTTTGGTAAGCTTCAGGTTGAACTTCTGACTCAGCTGAGCCAAATAATATATTATCTTTGAGTCTTATAATCAAACCTCGAGTATCTTTTAGTAATATAACATTGTCATCATTATTAAATTCTGTTAATAATTCTTTTTGTAATTCTGGCATTTTTACAACTTTTTGGTTTTTAATTTCTGCGTTAATTGTTGTTTGGTTGTTTTTACCAGTAGCATTTGCTTTAAGATTTGCAGTGTTAACTGCATACATTACTAAAAATAATGCAAGAAGTAGTGTTACTAAATCTGCGTAAGATATAACCCAACGGTTTATATAGTCTTTTGAATTGTTGTAATCATAATCTTTAAGCAAAATTAACCTCTATCGTGAATTCTTGTATAACCCATTAATTTCTCTTCAAGAATTGTAGGACTTTCTTGAAGACATATAGAAATAATACCTTGTAGTATTAATTCTTTGAAAAGAATTTTTTCTCTTGTTTTTTGTTTAAGATTTCCTGCAATAGGAAGGAATATAATATTTGCAATTCCTACACCATATAATGTTGATACGAATGCAGTTGCAATACCATAGCCTAATGTATCAATCGCAGTTAAATCTTTTAATACATTTATTAATCCTAATACTGCTCCAACTAAACCAAATGTTGGTGCATAACCACCAAGAGCTTCAAATACTCTTGAACTAATAAGTTCTTCTTCCTCTTCGTATGAAATTTCTGAAGATAAAATATCATAAATTAATTGAGGGTTTCCTATATCAACAACAAGTTGTAAGCCTCTAGCTAAGAATGAATCAGTTACGTCATTTAGTACATTACCTAAGGCTAATAATCCATTTTTTCTTGCGTATATTGATAGTTGCATTATTTCTTTTATTATTTGATTTGTATTAGATTTTTCCATTCTAAAAATATCAATGGCATTTTTTATTGCTATTAATAGAGTTTTTTTATCAAAATTAAGGATAGTTGCACATAATGTTCCACCAATTACAATGATGAAAGCAGTCGGTTGTAGAAGCATTCTAATTGAAAGCCCATTTGCTAATTGGCTTGAAAAAACAATGATAACTCCTATTATTCCTAATAATAGAATCCCTAAATTCACGATAATCCCTCTTTCTTAACATAATCTCATGTGTTTAATTTTTTGAAAATCCTCTATTGATATGAATTTTTTCTACTTCATATAGGTATTTTTATTCAGATTATATTTTAGTAAAATAAATTATTATGAAAAAAATAATATTGCTTTTAATAACTGTTTTAAATTTATTACCAGTGAATGCTTATGAAATAGCTTTTCCGCAAGAAAAAGAATTAACTTTACCTTATAATGGGATTTTCTTTGTTGGAAAAGTTAATAAGAAAGAAAATTTATGGATAAATGATGTAAAAGTTCAACCAACAAAAAATGGCTCTTTTGCATCAACATTTCAATTAAATCCAGGTGAAAATATTTTTGTCGTTACAAATAGAAAAAATGGAGATGAATTTAGTAAATACACAATAAATTATTCAAAGACTAATAATGTTGATAGCAAATTATTAGAGTTTTCGACCCAAGATTGTAAAACGGTTGTAGATAACGTTATTTTAAGAAAAACTCCTGAGGATTTTGGGATAAATAGATTGGGGTATTTGCCAAAAAATACCGATTTACAAATTACAGGGATACAAAATGAATTTTCAAGAGTTTATTTAAATCCTAATTTGTCAGCTTGGGTTTTATCAAAAGATATAATTCCAGAACAGAGAGAAATTGCAACTGTTGGTGAATTTAGAGGAGAGAGTATAAATTCAGATAATTTTGCTGATGTTTATACATATAAATTTTCAAAAAATCTACCATATTCTGTTATATTTGATAAAAATATGTTAGATATAACTGTTTATAATGTTGAAAATAGAACAGATGAAAAATTTAATTCCAAATTAAGTTTAAAACCTCCATATTGTTACAGTGTAAAAATGAAAGATGGTGACTTGAATGTATCTGTTCCAAAGATGAATTTGAACAATCCTAAAATAATAATTGATGCAGGTCACGGCGGAAAAGAACCTGGGGCAGTTGGTTGCATGTCAGATTTAGAAAAAGATATGAATTTAAAAGCTGCTAAAGCATTAAGAAGAGAGTTAAAATCTCGTAATTATAATGTTTTAATGACAAGAAATTCAGATAAATATGTATCTTTAAAGGATAGAGTAAATTATACAAGAGATAAAAAAGGTGTTATTTTTGTAAGTTTACATATGAATTCAGTTCCTGAATCAGCTGATCCAAACACTCATAAAGGTACTGAAACATATTATTATAATGATTTTTCAAAGTTATTGGCTAGTTCTATTCAGGGGAATTTAACAAAGTCTTTAGGTACAAGGGATAATGGTGTAAAACAGGCAAGTTTTGCTGTAATACGACCAACAGAGTATGTTGGTGTTTTAGTTGAAACAGTATTTATGGTTAATCCTGAAGATGTAGCAATTTATAAATCAAAAGATTATTTTAAAAAAGTTTCAATAGGTGTATCTGATGGAGTAGATAAATATTTACAGGAATTAAATTAATTATTTTGAGAAGACTTTAATACATGTTATAATTTTTTTATGGCTATAATATCAGATGATAATGATTTTGAAAAACAAAATCTAAAACAAAAAAATCCAATAATTAAGACAGAGAGTATCGAATACGATAAAACTTTTGAAAATAGTATTCGCCCAAAAACTTTTGATGACTATATAGGTCAATCAGCTTTAAAAGAAACTTTAAAAATCACAATAGAAGCAGCAAAACTTAGAGAAAAACCATTGGATCATTTGCTGTTCTATGGTCCTCCTGGGCTTGGTAAAACAACATTAGCAGGGGTTATTGCAGAGCAAATGGGTGCAGATATAAAAATTACTTCTGCTCCTGCGTTAGAAAGACCTAGAGATATTATAGGTATATTGATGTCATTAAAAGGTGGAGAAATTTTATTTATTGATGAAATTCACCGTTTAAATAAGGTTGCAGAAGAAATTTTATATCCTGCGATGGAAGATTTCTTCTTGGATATGACAACCGGAAAGTCTCAAACTGTAAAAACTTTAAGGGTTCCACTACCTAAATTCACACTAATTGGTGCAACAACTAAAGCTGGTGAGTTGTCCGGCCCTTTGAGAGATAGATTTGGTATAATATATCGCTTACAGTTTTATACAATTGAGGAATTGTCTCAAGTTATAAAAAGAACTGCATCTATTTTAGATATAAAAATAACGGATGATGGTGCAGAAGCGATTGCTAAACGTTCTAGAGGAACTCCAAGAATTGCTAACCGTTTAGTAAAAAGAGTTGCAGATTTTGCATTAATTAAATTTGATGGAGTAATTACTGATGAGGTTGCAAATTATTCATTAGATGTATTAAACATTGATGAATTTGGCTTAGATACAACAGATAGAGCTTTATTAAATTTAATTATAGAAAAGTATGACGGTGGTCCTGTTGGTATTGAAACAATTGCGGCAGCTTTAAGTGAAGATGTAAGAACTTTAGAAGATGTATGTGAGCCATATCTTTTACAAGCAGGTCTATTGCAAAGAACTCCAAGAGGAAGAAAAGTATCTCCTGAAGGTTATAGGCATTTGGGTAAAAAATTGGAAAACGTGCAGCAATCATTGTTTTAAAAATATAGTTGAACTTTTGTAACGAAAATCTTAAAATTAGTCAATTTAGGAAGTTGATGTTTCTTATAAAGATGTGAAGTAAGTAGGTAGAATTTTTCTAAGGAGAAATCATGAATTTATTCGGATCAGGTGACGTAAATCAAGGTCAAGTTAATAAAACAAATAATGTTAATATGTCTTCTCCAATCAAAAATAATGAAGAAATTAATTTGAATTTGTCTCAACAAGATTCAGGAGTTAAACCTATTAAATTAGATGACTTTTTTGAGTTTTTAGATTCAAAAACTGTTCAAAAAATAATGGAAACACCAGCTGAATCAAAACAAAGAATTATAAATGATGTTGCCCAAAGAGAATATGAAACAGATGGCGCAAGAGCCATTCTTAATTCACTTGGATGATTATTTAAGAATTTAATTGAAAAACCCTTTATTGTTTTATATAATTACTCCAAGAGGTAATTATATGAAACATTTTACGGGGTCTTATATAGTAACAATTTTAGGATTGTTAGCAGCATTTTTTTGGGGAGAGCATGTTAAACCAGGTTCAGGTTTAATTTGTGTTTTTATTGCTTTCGTCTTAAGTGTTCTAGAAGTCAGCTTATCATTTGATAATGCTGTTGTAAATGCGATGAAGTTAGAGAAAATGTCAGAAAAATGGCGTCATCGTTTTATTACTTGGGGGATTGCAATTGCTGTATTTGGTATGAGATTTTTATTCCCTTTATTAGTAGTGTCAATATTTGCTAAATTAAATATAATAAATGTTTTACATATTGCATTAACTAATTCAAAAATGTATGCATATTATTTACACCAAACTCATGCACCAATTGTAACTTTTGGTGGTGCTTTTTTGATTATGTTATTTATGGGGTATTTTATGAATCCTCAAAAGGATTTAGACTGGATTGCTCCTGTTGAAAAAAGAATGAAAAAAGTCCCAAATAATAAGATTTTAGATACGCTCATATCTCTAGCAATTGTTGATTTAGTTCAAATGTTACAGCCAGTTCCAATACGATTAAATGTTTTAATTGCTGGTGTTTCAGGGATATTAACATATTTATTAATTGATACTGTTGCAACAAAACTTGATAGTGCTGAAGGTAAACTTCAAAAAGAGTGTTGTAAATCTAAAAATTGGCTTAATTGCTCATGTTTTGTAAGTTTTATGTATTTAGAATTAATTGATGCATCTTTCTCTCTAGATGGTGTATTAGGAGCATTTGCATTGAGTAGTGATATTATAATTATTACTATTGGTTTAGCAATAGGTGCAATGTTTGTAAGGTCGTTGACTTTACTTTTAGTAGAAGAAAAAACTCTTAAGAGCTATCCTTACCTAGAACATGGTGCTCATTGGGCAATTGGGGTTCTTGCTGTTATTATGTTTGTTTCAACAATTTATGAAGTTCCAGAAGTTGTGACAGGTCTTTCTGGTTTGGCATTCATTGTTGCATCATTAATATCTTCAATTAGAAAAAATAAGGAGATGGCATAATGAAAATATTATCAGGAATGTCATTGAAGGAAATTGAAGAATTAGTATTAAGTTTAAACGCTTCTAAATTTAGAGCAAAACAAATCCATAACTGGATATACTTAAAGTCTGTTTCAAATATTGATGAGATGACAGATTTATCAAAACAATTTAGAGAAGATTTTAAACAAGTAGCTCAGGTTACAGACACAAAAATTAAAGTTAAACAAGTTAGCTCAGATGGAACTATAAAGTATTTGATTGAATATCCTGATGGCGAATGTGTAGAAACTGTATTAATGCGCTTTGATAACAGGGCTAATTTGACTGCTTGTGTTAGCTCTCAAATCGGTTGTGCTGTTAATTGTTCTTTTTGTGCAACTGGTAAAAGAGGTTTTATTAGAAACCTTTCATATAAAGAGATAATCGAACAGGTTTTAACTATTCAAAGAGATACAGGATTAAAAATAACTAATGTTGTATTTATGGGACAAGGTGAACCATTATTAAATTTGGATAATGTTTTGAAGGCTTTAGATATATTTAATAATGATTTTCAAATTGGTGCAAGAAGAATAACTATTTCTACAAGTGGTATAATTCCTCAAATAAAGAAGCTTGCTGAACAAGAATTACAATCGACACTTGCAATATCATTACACGCTTCAAATCATGCTGTAAGAAAAGAAATTATGCCTATTGAAAATAAATATCCTATAAATGATTTGATTAATGCATTAAAATATTATGTTGAAAAAACAGGAAGACGTATAACTGTTGAATACATATTAATAAAAGGTTTGAATTGTACTTTAGAATCAGCAAAAGAATTAGCTCATTTACTTCAAGGTTTAAAATGTAATATCAACTTAATACCATACAATCCTGTGGTAAAAACAGGGTATCAAAAACCAAGTAATAATGAAATAATGAAGTTTAAATATTTGTTAGAACATTCGGGTAAAAAAGTAACCGTAAGATTGGAGAGAGGTTCTGATATTGATGCGGCTTGTGGCCAATTAAGTGGCAAAGCTGGAGGAAAAGCAAATGAATAAAGTTTTTGAACGAAACATATTAGCTCTAAGAGATGCATCTTTAAAAGAGCAAATTATGCAACATGAATATGTATCACGTCCAATATTGATGATGACAAATGGTTATAATGTCCAATATAACGGTATTTATTTGCATAGTGAAGAAAGTCCTTTAGCAGAATCTCAACAAATATTCCAATCTGTTAAAAGTGATGAAAAAAATATTCATATTATCTATGGTTTGGGATTAGGTTACTTGTTTCAATTAGCAGTTAAAGAGTCTAATTCCATTATTATATTATATGAACCTAATTTAGATATTTTATATAATGCTTTTACTTTAGTTGATTTTTCTCAAGAGTTTGTAAGACAAAATGTTTTTGTATTTACTGATTTTGATTTATTACTAAGATTTTTATCTCAAAATGTAAGACAAAATACAAGTGTTGATATAATATCATTACCTAGTTATAGAGAATTATATAAAGATGTATTTAAAGATCAAGCTAAAAAGATAGAACTGACTTTTGGTAGTGTATTGTTAGACTATGGTTTTAAAAGAAAAAGATTGTATGCATCAACAGTTAACACAATTTATAATATCCCAAGATTAATAAAAGAAACTCCAATTAACAAATTTGAGGGGATATATGCTGGTAAAACTGCGATTATTGTATCTGCTGGGCCTACATTATCAGAAAATATAGAATTATTAAAAGAAGCTCAAAATAAAGCTGTTATTTTTTCTGTTGGTCCTGCATTAAAAACTCTTGTAGAAAATAATATAAAGCCAGATTTTCTATGTATTATTGAAGTTATGAATTGTTCGAAGCAGGTTGCTGGTATTGATTTATCTGATATTAATTTGATATTAGAGCCATACACAAACAAAAATATTCAAGCATTAGAGACAAAAAATAAGTTTGTTCATATATCTTCTAATATGCCTTCAAGTCAATATTTTGCAGATGTAGTGGGGTTAAGTACTGAAGGATATTTAGCTCAAGGTACAGTTTCTTATATGGCTTTGAATACTGCAGTGAAAATGGGCTTTTCAAAAATAATATTTGTAGGTCAAGATTTAGCATATGTAGAAGGTCAATGTTATTCAAAAGGTTCTGCTTATGAAGATTTGGTTTGTAAGTTGAATCCTGAAACAGGAAAATATGAAATAACAGCATTAGATTTTGATAAATTTGTTGATTCATTATCTTCTTCAAACAATATTGATACAAGAATACGTGTAGCAAAAGATAGATTGAGAGATTTGAATTCTGGTTTATATTATGTCAAAGGCATTGATGGAAATATGGTTCCAACTGAGGCAGGTTATGCGTCTTTCATAAATCATTTTGCAGATTATGCAAAATCGCTTAATGATATTGAATTAATTAATACATCTTTAAAAGGTGCTCAAATTGAAGGTTTTAAAAATATTCCATTAAAAGAGGCTCTTAGTGGCGTAGATGAAATAAATAAGATAGAATTAGAAACTGGGTTTGATTATGATATTGAAGCAATTTTGAATAAATTGTCAATAACAAAATCTAATTTAAATTCAGCATTAAAAACTTGTGAAGAGTGTGGGAAACTTGCATCACGTTTAAATATGGATTATAAACGTAATAAAAATATTGATAAAGATAAATTATTAAAGATTAGAAAATTAATTGAAGAATATATGAAGTTAAATGATTATCATAGTAAAGATAATTTAATATTTAAATATACTACAGCGTCAGAAGAAATGACATTAAATGATACATTAACTCAGGTGACAGATTATAATGATAAAACAACTCCAATTGTTATAACTGAATTAAAAAAATATTATGAAGATGTTATAAAACGTTTATCTATAGTTATACCAATGTTAGATAATGTAATAAAAGAGGTAGAAAATGATAGGTCTATTGCAGAGAGTTAAACGAGCATCTGTAACCATTGATAATAATTTATATTCTCAAATAGATAAAGGTATATTGGTTCTATTTGGTGTCGTAAAGGGTGACGATAGAACAAAAGCTGATAAAATTGCCGATAAAATATCAAAACTTCGTATATTTGAAGACGAAGATGGAAAAATGAATAAATCTGTTGTTGATGTGTCAGGTGAAATATTGGTTGTATCTCAATTTACATTAGCAGGTAATTGTTCAAAAGGTACTCGTCCAAGTTTTGACAGTGCAGAACAACCAGATAAGGCTAATGAAATGTATGAATATTTTATACAACAATTAAAAAATAAGGGACTAACAGTTAAAACCGGAGTTTTTGCTGCTATGATGGATGTTGAACTAATTAATGACGGCCCTGTTACATTTATACTTGATGTATAAATTTGTATTAAGTTTTTAAACCAAATATATTTGTTCCTCTTGATTTTTAGGTTTGATATAATATCATAAATGATGTAGAGTGCTTACGCCAATAATCACTCAACAAAAAAAGGAAAACGAATATGTCAATTAACTTAAAAAACAAAAAAGAAATCGTTGAAAAATACGGTAAAAATGCTCAAGATACTGGCTCAGCAGAAGTTCAAATCGCAATGTTAACTCAAAAAATTGCTGAACTTACTGAACACCTAAAATCAAATAAAAAAGATTTCGCTGCAAAACGTGGTCTTTTAATGATGGTAGGTAGAAGAAAAGGTTTATTATCTTACGTTAAGAGCAGAGATCTTGAAGGTTATAGATCTTTGGTTAAAAAATTAGGCATCCGTGGCTAATTTTAAATCATTTGTTTTCTAAAAAGGGTATCTTATTTAATAAGATACCCTTTTAATATTAGTAAATATTATTTATGCAGAATATGATGCCATATCACTAAAGCTCATTGTATCGTTGTAACTAAACATGTGAGCGAATGTGTATAAAATTTCTGCAGAAAATCTTTTTGTTCCGATAGATAACATAAGTCTTAAAACATCACGGTTATTTTTTACAAAGTGTCCTGTTTTATTAAATGCAAAATTGTCATAGCAATTGCATACGTTTATGATTTGGCTTTCAATACTAATCCAATCGCTTGAAATACCATGAGGATACCCTGTTCCATCATTATGTTCGTGATGTTGTAGAGCCACATTACAAATATGTTCTGGTATTTTTAATTCATTTTTTAAAATATTGTAACCTAGTATTGTATGTTTTTTTATAGATTCAGAATCCGTAGATGTAAGTGTTGATTGAGTATCAAAAGCATTTGGAATTCTGTATTTACCTATATCATGAACAATACCTGCAAGAATAATATCTGATATAAATTCTTTTTCAAAATCCATTTTTTTTGCAATCATTCCTGCCATAATTGCAACATTAATTGGGTGACAAATTTCATAGTCTCCTAATAATCTTAATTCTGTATAGTGCTCAATTTCAGTGAATTTAGGAATAACATTTTTGGTTATAATTTCACTAAGATTTGCCATTTTAGGAAAAGCTTCTTTTATAGATGTTCTATTAAGAAGTTCTATTGTTTTAGTTAAATAAGCTTTCATTTTTATTTGTTCTTTATAATCAATTTTAGAAAACTTATTTATAGGTGTTTTATATTCTTCAACATTAATAGAATCGTATTCAAATTCATCATTAATGGTTGAAGCTACTATTGTTTTAAGCTGGACTTCAGCGCTGCCTTCTTCAGGAACTTGTTTTTCTTGCGGAGCTTCTTCTTCTGCAGGATTAACATCTCTAAAAATTTTGTCATAAGCTTTTAATTGTAATAACTTTCCAACAGTTAAAACATCTCCAGCTTTTAAAATTATCTCTCCAGCTTCATTATATAAATTGAAGGGTAAAATTTTGTATTTACTTAATTCGCTTCTAGAAGTTAGTTTCATAAGAGAATTGTAACATAATTTTTACAAAAGATAAAGAGGTCATTTAAAAAACGACCTCTTTATCAAAAGTTATTCTAGAACTATTGATTAGTCATCAGCATGACCCGCAGTACCAAGAACGTCGATCATTTTGTGTTTAACTAATTCTTTAACTGCAGTTCTACCAGGTCCCATGTATTCACGTGGGTCAAATTTATCAGGATGTTCAACAAAGAACTCTCTGATAGTAGAAGTCATAGCTAATCTTAAATCTGTATCGATATTAATTTTAGCAACACCGTGTTTAGAAGCATAGTTAAGCATATCTTCAGGAACACCTTGAGCATTAGGTAATTTACCACCGTATTGGTTACATTTAGCAACTAAATCTTGTGGAACTGAAGAAGAACCGTGAAGAACGATTGGATAATCGCCGAATCCAGCTTCTTTTAATGCATCTTTAATTTCTTTTAATCTATCGAA
>CALUUV010000012.1 GCA_944324055.1 Candidatus Gastranaerophilales bacterium
TCATTAATAAGAGCGACATAATCATATTTTGCTTCTTTAACTCCTAAATTCCAACTAGGATTAACAAAAAGGTTTTGCCCTTTAGAAATTACTCTTACTTTTGGATTTTCATAATTAAATTCTTTTTCTACATTATTGTTGATAATAATAACTTCTTGAACCGATTCATCAGAAACTAATGAACTGATTAATTCGTTCAACAAATTTTCATCTTTTAATAATGTAGGTATAACCGCTGTTAATATTTTCATGATTATCTTTATTTTAACATGGTGATATTAAATAATTTATATTTTTTATATTTTTTATTTCCTTTTCTATATGATAAAATTTCAAAAATAAAAGGAATTCCTTTTTTCTTGTAACAAACACCATTTTCATAAACATTTTTTACAATTGGGAAAACAGTATTAAAATCAAGATTTGTTAATATTTTATTTTCATATTCTCTTGTCATAAAATCAAATTGAGCCATTTTTTCTTCTTGTTTAATTGTATTTGCATTATGCCAACGATATGAGAATAAAATTTCATCAAGATATTTCATTTTAGCATATTTTGAGATTTGTAAATGTAGCCAAAAATCTTCTAATGGAGCTTCAGGAGTAAAAAATCCTATTTTATCAAATATTGATTTCCTGATTAAAAAACCATTAGGAATATGATTGCCAATATAAATTTTGTCATATCTTCCGAATTTTTCAGAACAAAAATTGAATTTTGCACAATGTTGCAAAAAATCAACAAAGGTTAAATATTTAGCTTTATTTTTATCATATACTATATTTCTTTCTTTGTCCCAATAACAAACATTTGAGTTTGAATCAATAATTTCATTATTCCCAACACATAAAGCATAATCAGGATTATTAGATAAAAAATTATATTCTTTTTCAATTGTATTACTTTTTATAGCATCATCAGATGCAATTATAAAAAAATATTCTCCTTTCATAAAGGAAATAAGTTTATTTAATGTTTTACAAGCACCTTGATTTTCTTGAGTTTCAAAAATAACTCGTTCGAATCTATTTTCACACGCCTGTTTCATTTCTAGGATTTTTTGCCAAGTAGAATCTTTTGAACCATCATCAATTATAATTAATTCAATATTTTGATATGTTTGATTAATTATAGATTGAATAGTTTCTTGAACATATTTTTCATGATTATATGCAGCTATTATTACTGATATTAAATGTTTCATAATATATCCTCTATTTTATTGTTTGGATTTCTTTTATGTAATTTTATGAATATATATTTATATAAATTCTTAATTAAAAAACAGTTTTGATATTTATATAAAAGTTTATAAATAATTTTAAATAAAAAAGTTGTAAATTTTTCTTTTTTCTTATATTTAGGGCAATATGTATTTAAAGTATCAATTAAATTTAAAATAAATTGATTATTATTAATATTTAAAAAATTAAATGCATATATGTTGTAGTATAATAATCCTTCAAAACAGGATGTATAAGTATCGGCAATATTTTTTATTAATATTTTTTCTTCTTCTGTTAATGAACCTAATTTAATACCATGAATGTGGATTATAATTGCACTTTTATTAATTCCCCAATAAGGTTTCCAATTAAATTCTAATGGAAGTTTTTCAAAATCATTTTTATATAATTCATTCCAAAAACCTTGGTCCCAACACTCTTGATAAGGTTTTATATTATTATTTAACATATTTAATAATATTTTTTTTCTTTCAATTAATTCTGGAATATTTATTACAAGAATACCAGCATTAAAATAATAATAATTTTTAATAATATCATAATTTTTATTAAATTCTGGTGCTGCTAAAATTGTTTTTGTTGTTTTAAATAAATCCCAATCATAATTTTTCATAAAAATAGTATCAATATCTGCATACATTACAACATTATCTTCAGTTTCATAATTAGAGATATCAAATTTCATAAAACAACCTAACATTCTTTTTAAACCATGTTTTATATCTTGTGAGTTATTATTATAATATTTTTGTAAAGATTCTTTAAAAGAACAAGAACAAAGAAATATTTTAACGCTATATTTTTTTAAAATATTGTATACAGTGTCATTTTCAGAACCATCATATAAAGCATATAAGTCTAAATTAGTATTTTTTTTTGCGGATTTTAAACTTAATTCTAACATATTTAGTTGTATTTCACTTTTTTCAAGACCATTGTTTAATGTATAATATAGTTTCATTTTATTTCCTCATATAATAATTTAATGCCTTCCTTTAGAGAAATTTTAGGTTCCCATTTTAAATATTTTTTTGCAAGAGAATTATTTAGGACATTTTTTTGAATATCAAATTCTCGTTTTGGTAAATATGTTATATTTGATTTGGTATTAGTTATAGATTGAATAATATTAATTAATTTGTTTATAGAAGTAGATTTTCCGCTAGAAATATTAAATATTTTTTCTTCTGTGGGTTGAATGCTAAGTATTAAAGCATTTACTACATCATCAATATGAATATAATCTCTTTCAATAGAGCCATCTCCCCATATCTCTATATTTTCTTGGTTTTTAATTTTATCTAAAAAAACATTTATTATGCCTTGTTTCTTGCTTACATGATTTGCTCCATATGGATTAGCTATTCTTAAAATGGTATAATCTAAATTTTCAAATTTATAGAAACAAGAAAGATAATTTTCAATTGCAAGTTTATTAATAGCGTATGGGTAAAATGGTTTAGTTAAATCTTTTTCTTTGTGTTTTTTATTCCCTTCTCCATACACACTACCACCAGATGAAGTAAAAATAATTTTTTTTATACCTTTTTCAACACAAATATTAAGTAATTTTATTGTTGATATTAAATTAGTTCTTATATCATATTCTATAGTTAATTTATTATAATTAGGTGTTGTTGTTGAAATCAAATGATATACAATATCAACATCATTAAAAATATTTTTATAATTTTCTATATTTTCAAAATCCCCTATAAAATAATTTATATTTTTATGTGAGTTATTTGGTTTTTTAGTGTCAAAAATAAATATTTTATGTCCATATTCTAATAATTTATTTGTTAAATTTTTTCCAATAAAACCTAAACCACCAATAATTAATATATTCATTATTATATTCCTTTAGTTTAACTTTTTTAATATCGATTTATAATTTCAACAACTTTTTTAACTTCATTTTCTGTCATAACAGGTGAAATAGGTAAACTTATTATTGTTTTATGTATTTCCTCTGTTATTGGGAAAGACAAATTATTCCATTCTTTGTAACACTCTTGTTTATGTGGCGGAGTTGGATAATGGATAATAGTTTGAATACCATTATCTGATAAATATTGTTGGAATCTATCTCTCTCTTGTGTTCTTACTACAAAAACATGCCAAACATGAGAATGTTCGTTATATGCTGTAGGTAAGATTATTTTTTCGTTCTTGATATTTTCTCTATAATATTTAGAAATTTCTCTACGTCTTTGGTTATCTTTATCTAAATATTTTAGTTTCACATCTAATACAGCTGCTTGGATTTCATCTAGACGAGAGTTTACTCCTTTATATATATGATGATATTTTCTATCACTACCATAGTTCGCTATAGCTTTAATTTTTTGAGCTAATTCATCATCATTGGTTGTAACAGCTCCACCATCTCCCATACAACCTAGATTTTTCCCAGGATAGAAAGAAAAACCTGATGCATCAGATAGATTGCCAACTCTTTTTATTTTTCCTTCAACATTTAGCTCAGCACCATGGGCTTGAGCAGAATCTTCAATAATTTTTAGATTATATTTTTTAGCAAGTTCCCAAATTTTTTCCATTTGTACAGCTTGTCCATAAAGATGTACAACCATTATTGCTTTAGTTCTTGATGTGATTTTTTCTTCGATTAAATCAGGATTGATATTATATGTATTGATATCAGGTTCAACAAGAACGGGAGTACACCCATTTTGAGTAATTGCAAGAATAGAGGCAATATATGTGTTTGCAGGAACTATTATTTCATCTCCAAAACCAAACCCCATTGCTTTTATAATAAGATTAAGTGCATCAAGTCCGTTTGCAACTCCTATACAATGTTTTATACCACAGTATTTAGCAAAGTTTTTGGTAAAAGTTTCATTTTCTTCACCTTGTAAATACCAACCTTTATCAAGGATAGTTTTAATCCTTAAATCAATCTCATCTCTAAAACGGTTATTTATTTTTTCTAAATCTAAAAATTTAATCATGATTAATCCTTATATTTATTGTTCCAAATAAAATTTAATTTAGGAGAACAAGAACATCCAATATTTGTTTTAAAATTACAAAGTCCAATATTAGGAATACCATCTTTTGTCGAAGTTCCAATACTTATAAAATCAATGTTTTTTATATTAGAATAATATTCAAAAATTTTGTATGCAATGAAATTCATTGGATACAATTTATCATATTTTTGTATATTCCCCCAATATACAACATTAACTATTTTTTTTGTAATTTTTTGTACATATGCGGATGCAATATTTTCATTATTTTTATTTTTAACTAAGAAAAAATCCGATTTAATAATATTATTTGTATTTTTAATATCATCTAGTGACATCCATAAAGGAAATCCCTTTTCTTCCCTATTTTGTTTTATTATTGCATAAACTGAATCGATATCATCTGTTTTTTCAAAGGATAAATCTTCTTTTAAAGAAATTTTTAAGTTTCTTCTTGCATCAGATGAAAGACTTTCTACATATCCATTTTTAAAATTAGATAAGTTATATTCAAAATTAACATCATAATCTAAGAGTTGAAAATTATTGCAAAATAAAGCATTTTGAAATTTTGTAATATGATTCTTATCATAAAAAATGGGTGGACAACAAAAAATTATTTGTTTCAAATTTTTTTGTTTACACCACTCAATTAAGCTATTAATAGCATTATAATAGTGTTGAATACTATTATTATGTGTGATTTCTGAAAAAATACCAAATGTAGCAGAAAATGGACATTTTAAAACGTTATCTTTAACCCCTGCAATTAGTCCAAAACGATTTTTTCCATTATTAAATATAAAATATTTAATTTCACCTACTTTATTTTTATTTAATTCTGCAAATTCTACAGTATCAAATTTTGAAAATGGATTTACTACTAATTTTTTATATTCTTCTTTCGCAATTTCTAAAATTTGCATTTAATACTCCTTAATAATATCTATTATTTGTTTTAAATCTTGTTTGTTGTATCTTTGATCAATAATTAATGGTATTAGATGTTCATGGTAATATAATTCAATATTACAAATATTTTTATCTATAAGTTCAAGTAATCCTCTCCAACATTTTGGAGTGTAACAATTTGATTCCAAAAGTTTTTGTCTAATATGAGGGGCTTTATCAGAAACGAATGGATAATACATAGGTACATCATTTTTTTCTAATTTTATTTTCAATAAATTATATTTATATAGATTTTTATGTAAAAAGCTAAAGTTTCTAATTCTTTTTTTCTTAGTTTCATTGTAGTCAATATTTTGGAGCATTTTATATGTTAAATTTGACATTTCTTTGATTGGTTCGGATATTAAAGAATCATCATTTTTGTTAAAATCTTTATATCCGAAATTTGCTCCTTTTTCTATTCTTTTTAATAAGTGAGAGAATCTTTGATATGATGTATCTTTTTCAAATTTTTCGTTTAATTTTTTACTTGTTATTACAATTCCACCATCCGCAACTCCAAAAAATTTTCTTGGAGAATATGTGCTTAAAATTCCTCTATATGGCATATAAAAAGCCATTGCATTATCAATGATCAGATTTTTATATTTTTTTTCCAATTCTTTTATATTTTTTGAACAAATTCCAAAATAATTGGTATATAAAATAAAACTATTTGTATGAAAATTATTTTGTGGCATAAATTTTTCATTAATAGTATATGGTATAATTTTACAATTTTCTTCTTGAATAGTCTGCCAAACAACAGGACAAGTATAGTATGGAACATACATTTCTTTAATGTTGAATGCTTTAATTGCATATTTTATACCATTTCTAGCAGAGTTTATATATATGCCATTTTTATGGAACAAACTTCTCTCTTTTAATTCTAATTCAATATATCCACCAATTTCTTTATGCATAATTATCCTTTGAAATATTTTCTTTAATATTATTTATTTTTATTGCAGGAGTACCTGCATAAATAGAAAATGCTTCTGTATCTTTTAAGACTAAAGAACCAGCTCCAATAATAGAACCTTTTTTAATTGTCACTCCTGGTAAAATTGTAACATTTGCACCAATCCAAACATCATCTTCAATAATAATTGGTAAATTTTTTGTTAATTTATTTTTTACATAATTGTATTTTTTCAATAAATTAGAATTATTAGGTGAAGAATTTGAAACTAAAATTAAACTAGGTCCAATAGAAACATTTTTACCAATATGAACAATCGGTTTATTGGTTCCATCAGAACATAAAATTAATCCTAGATTTGGATATGAATTTTCTCCAAAATGGATTCCTAATTCTTCCCAATATATTTTTCTTATTCTTGCATCAGTATAATAATTTGCTATTAATTTTTTGAATCTTAGTGGCATAATATTTACATTTTTATTTAAAAAATTATAAATTAGATTGTCAACTAATTTTAGTGAAATTTTTGTTATTGTTTTAAACATTTATCCCTATCTCTTTACTACTTTTAAGAATTCATCATAATCTCTGATGTATTCTTTTTCATCATAATGAGTGCTAGCTAATACCATCAGTTTGCAACCATAAGAGAAATGTCGCATTTCTCGCCACATATTTTTGCCTATATATAATCCAACATCAGGACGATTCAACCAAACTTCTTCTCTTTTTTCTCCATCATCTAAAACAAATTGACAAGCACCATCCATCGCAACAATTACTTGTTCCAATTCTTTGTGTGCGTGTTTTCCTCGTTCTTGGTCAGGAAGGGTATCAAAAATATAATAAACACGCTTGATATCAAAAGGTATATTCATTCCACCTTCTAGTGAAACTAATTTCCCTCTTTCATCGCCAAAGACTTTCATGTCTATTAATTTGTAATTCAAAACCTACTCCTAAAACTTCCTATGCATTAATATTATCATACACATTACTAAAACACAATTTAATATATAATAATTTACAGTGACCAAGTGGGGGTAAAATAGTATTCTCGTGACTTGTGAGTCGTTAATACAGTGACCAAGTAGTTATGAGACTAAGATGTCAGAAACTTCATGTTGTATAAGATTACTTCGGGACAACAAAATTAATGTCCCTCGTAATGACGTCACAAGTGGTTGCTTCTAGTTCCTCTACCGTTTTTACTACTGTATCAGAATTGTTTATCAAATTACTCTTATCTTCTCCATATCCCCACAAAACACCAATTCCTCTTACTCCAGCCTCTCTTGCGCATATAACATCTGATGCAGCATCACCTATCATTACGGTTTCTTCTCTTTTTAAACCATATTTATCTATTATCATATTTATCATTTGGGTTTTTGTTATATCTTCCCCAAATTTATCTATTGTGTAAACTTCATCAAACATATCTAATCTAAATTGTCGTACTATCCTCTGTGTTGGAAAATCTGGTTTATACGTCGCCATAAAGATTCGTTTGTCTGATTGCTTTAGCATACACAAGAATTCATACATGCCTGCATAAATCTCGCTGATATCATTCTCATCATAATCATATATTTGATGAAAATTACTTACAACTTTATCTAAATTAATTTTGTCTATCTCAGGTGCAATTAGTTTAACTATCTCTGGTAGTGGTGGCCCTATTATATTATGAGTCAAGCGTGATTTATCAATAGGATAATTCGCTTGCGCAAATGCTTTTTCAAAACAAATCATTACCTCTTTTGAGGAATTAATTATTGTTCCATCCAAATCAAATATAAAATTATTAAGCACTTATTGCCCCACTTCGTTTTTCTAAGTTTTCTAATCGTTTGTAGTCTTCTATTGATTTAATATTCTTGTTTTTTATCCACAAAATTTCAAATTCAATAGCTTTATGTATACTTTCTATATCTGCATCTTTATCAAGAATTACTTTTCTGGTTTCAAATCTTGTAATAGGTAATTTTTTTATAAACGGTAATGATTTTTCTGTTATTTTCCCTCCAATAACAAATTCCTTATCTTTAATCTTTTTTGAAATTTCTTCTGCTATTTCAAAAATTCTACTATCTTCAACATTCCCTATTCCCATAGATTCTGCTAAATCATTTCTCCCGAATACAATTCCTTTGATATAATTAAAATCTTTATCATTAATGATTTCATCTATAGCTTTGAACCCTGTAATTGTTTCGATATTTATATATAAATTTATTTTTTCATCTTCTGAATAAACTTTTCTAACAGTTTCAATGAATTTATTTAATGCATATTTAGATTCTATCATCGGAGCTACAATTGATGATACTCCAATTTTTTTTGCTTCTTCAATATCTCTTAATGCTCCACAACCACCTATTTTTAATACAATTGGCAAATTATTCTTATCCCCAAGTTTTTTGAGCGCTAAAACTTCTTCATATGTTGAACCTTCTGATTCAAATTCTGCTTTTAATCCAACTGCATGAAAATTTTGTTTTAAATTCTCTGATAAATTCATAACTAGCCTCTAAAATCAAGATTAATTATATCACAAATTTTGATGGTATAATAAAACACAAGCGAGGTTTTTATGAGTAAGTTGTATACAAAAGAAAATATTGAAGCATTTATTTTTACAAGTAATAAAAAAGATTTCTTAAAAGAATCTATCACAAGTATTCTTAATCAAACAATCGGTGATATTTCAATTACAGTAATTGATATTGCAAGTTCTGATGGTACAGGTGATTTAGTTTATCAAATGTCTAAAGAATATCCGAATATTAAATATTACTGGCATGGCGATTCTGAGAATCAAGTTGAAGCTTTTAAAAAAGCTATCGAGCTTACTCAATCAGAATACGTTTTGATGTTTCATTCAGAAGATGTTTTGCATCCAAGTTATTTAGAATATGCAATCTCTGCAATAAACAAATTCCCTAATACATCAATCGTTTCTACTCATTATCAAGGTTGGTCAAACCCAACAAATGACAATTGGCAAGATGCGTCAAAAAGGTTTGATTACTGTCCTGATAAGAAAACTTTTGCGAATTATTTATATCGTATGCAACGTTTTGCTTTTTCACCAACTGTATATAAAACTCAAAACCTAAGAGATCATATTTTTGATATGGAATATTATGGTCAATTTGGTGGTATCGGAGATAAACCATTTGCTGCAAATACTATGCAAGAGAATGACGGGGCGATAATTTTTAGAAGTAGAAAATTGCTAAGATACAGAACCTATGTTGGAAGACATGATGTAGGACCTAGTTATTCTGAAATAATAGCTTTTAATCATTTCTTTAAGCAATATATGTATGATTCTGTATATTCAATATTTATGTATAATTTGATTAACTTTAAACAACTAAGAAATGCGTATTTCTGGGGACACGATTTTACGATGTCTTTAGAAGAATTTATTGAACAAGCAATAAATGAAGATGCAGGTTGTATATGGACAAGATTATGTATTATTCCATATTTAGGTGTTATTTTTAGAGAAACAGCACATATCTTAAGAAAATTCTTCAAGACTCAATATAAGCGTGTTTTTAATTTATCTATCTAATAATACAGTTTTACATCATTTTCAAATTTTATTCTAAATGGTGTATTGGCTGGAATATATACAGAACCACCTTTGCAGAATATAGATACAATAGGTGATGCAACGGTACTTATAGTTCCTAAAGTAACACCGTAAATAAATGTGAATGGAGCAAGAATTACAGTTGTTTTATCTTGGACTAAATTGGCTGATAATTTGTTCATTTTATGGAAAGTATTTCGTCCCCATTTACCTTTGGCAACCGTATTTTTCCAATAAGAACGTTTCCCTTTTATATCTTCAAAGAAAACTTTTTTGCCACCTACTCTAATAACTCTTGTATCAATGTGTTGGTAAGTTCCACCAAATATGATTGATTCAACAGATAAACTTACTAGTCCTCCGTTTCCTGAAATTTGAGGAGTATGTGATTCTGCAATTTCCCCTACAAATTTTGTTCCTTCTGGAATTGTATAATACGCAGTTTTGATAGGTTTTGTTGATTTGAATACAATACTTGTTCCAACTCTTTGTTTATCTGAGATTGCATTAACGTTTACTATATCAAAAACCATACCTTTTCTTAGTTGCAAAACTTTTTTATTAGATTTTACAACTGTTTTTTTAATTGGTTTTTGCGTATATGTTTTTATAGGCTGTTGTTTGATTGTATTTGAACTTGATGAACTACTAGAGTTTTTAGGTAATGCCGGTAGTTTTGGTAAAGGTTCAGATACTGTTGTTTTTTGTACTGGTTTTGGAGTTGGTTTTGTTGGTTGAGTAACATTTTTATTAGGATTATTTCCATTGATGTTATTTATTTGATTAACGTTGTAATTTTTTCTAATAGCATCATCAACAGTATAATCTAGGTCTATACCAAATACAGGCATTAAAAATAATGCCTGTATAAGAAATGTTATAAATAATTTTTTATTATTATTTTGTTGCAAGATATTCATTAATAGCCTTTGCTGCTTTTTTACCTGCGCCCATTGCGTTAATTGCGTTTGATGTTCCAACAGGAGCAACGTCACCGCCTGCATAAATCTTAGGAATAGAAGTTTCTCTTGTTTCTTCATCAACTGTAAAGTAACCGCGTCTATCTGTTTCAAAGTTAATACCATCAGCTTCTGATGATTTTTGAATAATAGGGTTAGGACCTGTACCTAATGCAACGATTACAGAATCAACATCTAATGTTTCAAACTTGCCAGTTCCAACAGGTTTGCATCTTCCTGATTCATCAGGTTCGCCTAATTCCATAATTTCAAATTTCATACCGCCAACATAACCTTCATTATCAATAATTTCAGCAGGAGCATGTAAGAACTTGAAGATTACGCCTTCTTCTTTTGCGTGTCTGATTTCTTCTAATCTTGCAGGAAGTTCTTTTTCTGTACGTCTATATACGATGTAAACTTCTTCAAAACCAACCCTAACAGCAGTTCTAGCAGCGTCCATTGCAACGTTTCCGCCACCGATTACAGCAACTTTTTTACCAACTTTTAGTGGAGTTGGAGTGCTTTCATCGTTAGCTTGCATTAAGTTTACACGAGTTAAGAATTCGTTTGCTGAGAATACACCATTTAAGTTTTCGCCTGGAATATTCATCATTTTAGGAAGACCAGCACCTGAGCAAATAAATATTGCATCAAATCCATCTTCTTCTAATTGCTTAATAGTAATAGATTTACCAACGATAACGTTTTTCTTGAATTCAACGCCCATTTCTTTTAGAGAATCAATTTCTCTATCTAAAACAACTCTTGGTAATCTGAATGGTGGGATACCATATCTTAAAACACCACCGAATTTGTGTAAAGCTTCAAATACAACAACTTCGTGTCCAGCTTTTCTAAGGTCAGCTGCAGCTGTTATACCAGCACAACCTGAACCGATAACTGCAACTTTTTTACCAGAAGGTGTAATTTCAGCTTTTTCAGGTCTTGTGTTGTCACCAACGTATCTTTCTAAAGCTCCGATAGCAACAGCTTCACCTTTAATACCTAAAACACATTTGCCTTCACATTGTCTTTCTTGAGGACAAACTCTACCGCAAACTGATGGTAACATACTTGTTTGACGGATAATTTCGCCTGCTTTGTCTAAGTTGTCTTCTTTGATTGCTTGTATAAATTGTGGGATTTGAATATTTACAGGGCAACCTTGTACGCATCTTGGATTTTTACAATTTAAACATCTTGATGCTTCTAGTTTTGCTTGTTCTGGTGTTAAGTTATCTTCTACCGCATCAAAATTACTTCTGCGTTCTATCATATCCTGTTCTTTAGGTCTTTGACGTTCCATATTCAAATCTCTCCTTATAATTACTTCCCGTTAACTTTATTTTATTTTATTTTATATCAAAATTCTTAAAATGTAAAAATATTTACTGATAAATTTTATATGAATTCTGATAATATTATATTGCTCACAAGAAATCCTTGATTAGATAGTTTATAACCATTTTTTGTTTTTATAATATGTCCTGTTTGTGTGTATTTATCAATTATATTTTTATATTTGGAATCAAAGTTTATATTAAATCTTTCATTTATAGTATTTATATTTATTCCTTCTGCAATTCTAAACCCAAGGAAAATACTTTCTTCAAGTTGCTCTTGGACAGTCAAAAATTTTCCAAATTCTCGCTCTGTTGGATTGTTTAAATATTTATCAAATGTTTCATAATTTGAGTATCTAATTCCATCAACAAACCCGTGAGCAGCTATGCCAAATCCGTAGTATTCATTTTCTTTCCAATAGTTAAGATTGTGTTTTGATTCAAATCCTTTTTGGGCAAAATTACTTATTTCATAATGTTCGAAATCTTTTAATTGTTCAATTGCAGTTAAATACATATCTGCTTGAGTATCATCGTCAGGAACATGTTCCGGATAATGTTTATAAAAATAACAACCTTCGTCTATTTTTAATCCGTATAATGAAACATGCTGAATAGGTAAAGAATTCACTATGTTCAAATCTTTTTTAAACATATCAAGTGTTTGGTTAGGCAGACCATAAATTAAATCTACACTTATATTTTTAAATTCTGCTTTTTGAGCAAGTTCAATCGTTTGAAATATTTGGTTGGAATTATGTCTGCGTCCTATTTGAGACAGTATATTATCATCAAAAGATTGTGAACCTATACTTAGTCTGTTAAATCCAATATCTTTTAATCCCAAAAGATATTTTTCATCAACGGAATCAGGATTTACTTCAATAGTAATTTCTGTATCTTGGTTAAAATTGAGTTTGTCTAATATTTTCTTTAACTCATTTATTTCCATTAATGATGGAGTTCCGCCACCAAAATAAATAGTATTTAATAATTCACCTTTATAGTAATAGTCTATTTCTTTTAAAAGCGAATATAAATACCCTACTTTTTTATCAATATTAGGGAATGATATAAAAGAACAATATTTGCACTTGCTTAAACAAAAAGGTATATGAATATAAACACTATTTGTCATTTTATTCTTTATCTTTAGCCATGCCAGCACCGATAGCATCTACAAGACTAACAACATTCATTTTTTCAAAGCTATCGCAAGAATTCCATAAAACAGTTGGTAATATGTCACCAGGAGTTCTGTTTGCGAATTCGAATTTACAGCAGCCTTTAACCATGTTTGTTGATCCGTCTTGAGTAGGTTCAAAATATTTACAGTGTTGGCAAATTTTAAGTGTCATACCGTGTTCTTCAAGTTTAGAAGAAATTTCTTTTATAGCATCACAAACTCTTATATGTTGAGTTTTTGTAGTATATTTTTTCTTTTTATTTATAAATACAACTTTAACAAGTCCGCTATCAGATATGATTTCTAACTTGCAAGGATAATGTCTTTTGCCATCAAAAACAAAAACATTTACTAAAAGTTTTTCAATATGCTTAGGTTCGCTTTTTCCGAACATAAGATTTCTGATAAATCTTATAGGTGGGAAGTTATAAACCACTCTGCAGAATGTATATGCAGGGTAAGCAAATAAATATAAATGTTCTTTTGCGAATATTTTAGTGTGTAATAAACTAGCGCAGAAACTAATTGTAAGAGCTGCGCACATTGCTGCAATAATAAAAGGATTTATTGCAAAGAAATATTTGTATGAATAAGCAAATAATATAAAGTATCCTAGAATCACAGTTAAACAATTAGGAGCAACAAGAGAGAATATAAGTTCTGTAAGGCTCTTGTTTTTAATTCCAATTTGTTTAATTGCATTGCAGAATAAAGAAAATCTATGACTTAAAGAAGGAATTCTTAAATCATAATTTTCCATATCAAGATAAACTTTAATATTATTATCAAAAACACATTTGCAATTTAATTTTGCAAGTAATAGAGTATATTTCAACTCGTCATTAATGCTTTTAAAGTTAACAGAACCTATTGCATCAACAATTTGTTTTCTAATAACTAAAGCATCAGAATTGATAAGTGAGCTAAGTCCTAACTTAGTTCTAGACTGATTAATAAAATTATTACAATATTGATTGTAGTTATATTTAATATTATCAACTAGAGATAATTCATCTTTACAAATAAGGTTTACAGCACCTGTAATAACGTGATTTTTTTGTAATGCGTTGTTGATATTAGTTAGGAAATCAGAATTAACATAATATTTTGCATCAAGGAAAACGTATGCATCAATATTAGTAACTGATGATAATCTTTCAGTCATAATAGATATAGCTTGGTCTTTCCCTACAGTATCAACATTTTTAATATTTAAAACATTAACATCCAAGTCGCTTTGGAATAAAAATTCTGATTCATCATTGCAGTTATCAAGGATAACATTAATAGAATAATTTCTTCTTGGGTAAGTTTGTGTTTTTAATTGCTTAACTAAATTTTCAATAGTTTTAGCATTGTTATGAGAATATATTACAACGCATAGATTATGTTCTCTTTGGTTGTATGTATCTCTTTGTTTTTTCTCATGCTTTAAGCTCATTACAGTTAGTGTAATGAAATAAATAGTAAAAATAGATAAATATAAAAATAATAAAATCATAATAGTCTCCAATTAAAAGTTTATTCTAAAAATAAAAAATTTCAAATATACAGGCATGTTATGGTTGTAATAGAATATAAATATGAAGACATATTTAATAACAGGAAGTACATCAGGAATAGGTAAAGCTTTAGCAGAAGAGTATTCTAAGGATAATATTGTTTTTGCAGGTTACAGAAATGAGGAGTTAAAGTTAGCAGGAGATAATATAATTCCTTTTTATGTAGATTATTCAAAACCTGAAACAATCCCTGCAGCTATAGAATTTATAAAGCAAAATACAGACAATATAGATACAATAATAAATGTAGCAGGTTGTGTTGTTGCAGGCGCTTTAGAATTAATTGATATGCAAGAATTAAGACGTCAATTTGATGTTAATGTTTTTGGTGCATTAGAATTAACAAGAGCATTACCGGTTAAAAAAGTAATAAATATAAGTTCAATGTCATCATTCGGAATATATCCTTTTATCGCTCCATATTGTGCTTCAAAAAGAGCGTTAGATATTTTATTTAACTTGTATAGTTTAGAATCTGGAGTAAAAGTTGTTTCATTAAAATTAGGTTCAATCGCTACTCCAATTTGGTCAAAGTCAATAAAAGAGAATAACAATGTATTAGAAAAATCAAACGGGTATGAGGCAGAATGTAAATATCTTGTAAAAAATGCTCTAAAAAATGAAACAAAAGGTATGCCGGTTTCAAAAGTTGTAGATAAGATAATAAAAATCGAAAAATTATCTAAGCCAAAACCTTCATATACAATTGGTTTTGACGCAAAAGTAACCGAAATATTTTCACATTTACCACAAGGTTTTATCAACTTTGTAATAGAAAATAAATTAAAAAGCATGCGAAAATAAATGTCAAATTTCTTAAAAAATGTTAACAATCTGAATTAAAATGGCAAAAAAGATTTATTTTTTGACTTAAATATTGTATCATATCATGTGTAGGTAATTTATTTTGGAACGCAATAAAGAACAAATATTCAAGGAAGATACAAGAAAGCATTTTCCCAATAAAACAAATGCTACTTCGCCCCTAACTGCGAGTAAATTAGTGGCGAAAGTTAATTTGCTTTCATCAACATCAGTTCCAAGCAGAATTTCAACATTAGCATCAAACCCTAATAGAAATAGAAGTGGAAATGATGCACAAATATATAGACAAGTAATAGATGCTGTTTCATCATTAACCCCGTCAAAAGATCCTTCAGCATTTTATTTAAGAATCCATAAAATACTTACAAATTATTTAGGTTGTTCATTTACCGCTTATGGTTTATATAACCAAACATCAGGTTGCATAAATTTAAAATTAATTGATAGAATGGATAATTCATTTGTTTCAAAAGTATTTAAGACAGATTCAAATAATCCTATTTATCAATCATTTTCAACTCAATCAATAATTGCAAAGAAAAGTGTAAACTTCTTAAATCTAGCATATTTCCATAATCATTCTGTAACAATATTACCAATGGTTTCAGTTGCAAAATGTATTGGAGTTATGATAATTGCAGATGATTTGGATGAATCACATAGAAATTTGTGTGCATTTATCGCAAACTATGTAGCAACAGTATTTGATAATTATTCATTAATAGAAGCAGCTAATGCTCATATGAATACAGATTCATTAACTCAATTGTATAATCACAGAGGTTTCCAAGAATGTTTAACAAAAGAATTAAACAATGCGGAAGAAACAGGACAAGATTTATCAATTGTAATGTTAGACGTAAATAATATTTCCAAAATAAACAGAGAGCTAGGCCATGCAAAAGGTGACGAAGTTATTAAACTTGTTGCTGAAAAAGTAAAACATAATTTAAGAAAATTTGATATGGCAGGTCGTTATGGTGGAGATGAGATTGCTTTAATCTTACCAAACACAAATGTTGATGAGGCAAAATATATCGCTGAATATATTACATATAGTTTGTCTTGTTGTTTTGTAGATGATGTAGGACCTGTAAAAGTATCAGTAGGGATAGCATCATATCCTGAATGTGCAAAGGAACAGGAAAAATTATTAATATTAGCAGAACAAGCTATGTATATATCTCAAGCTCAAGGATATAAAGATGGTATGTCAGCTATAATAAGCTCTTCAGATTTTAATTTCTGGGATGATGTTGCACTTCATTCTTACGCAGAAGTTTTATCAAAACGTCATTCTCAAATGGGTGTAAATTTTGAAGAAGAATTATTGAAAAAATTCAACAATGAACAAATTAATTCAGTAAATCACTTATCAGAGATTGCAACTTCATTAGCTGGTGCAATTGATGCTAAGGACCCTTATACAAAAGGTCACTCAACATCAGTATCAAGATATTCTGAAGCTTTAGCAAGAGCAATAAATCTTCCGGAAGATGAAGTTCAAAGAATTAAATTAGGTGCATTGTTACATGACGTTGGTAAAATTGGTATTCCTGAAAATATCTTGAAGAAACCGGATAGATTATCAGATGATGAATGGAATATTATGAAACAACACCCAGTAATTGGTGCTGATAAGGTATTAATGCCTAATGAAGCGTTAAGAGATTTAATTCCAATTGTAAAATATCACCATGAACATATTGATGGAACTGGCTATCCAGAAAAATTAAAAGGTGATCAAATCCCTCTTGCAGCAAAAATTGTTGCAGTTGCAGATGCATTCCACGCACTAATCAGTGATAGACCATACAGAAAAGGTCTAAGTCTTGATGTTGCTTGTAATATTTTACAAGAAGGTGCTGGAAAACAATGGGATACAAATTTAATTCGTAAGTTTATTCAAATTGCGCCAGCATTATCAACAAAAATATAGTATTTATTTTGTTTCAGTTTGATTAATATTTTTGATATTTTCTTCTTGCTGGGTATTATTTTCTTGGATAGATTCTTGAGGTGCAACGTTTCCGTCAACTCCTGACATTCCATCTTTTCTATTCTTTTTGTATTCTTTTACTCTTAGTCTATATTGCATTCTAAGCTCTTTAAGTTTCTTTTTGTATTGAGCTTTCTTTTCTTTATTTACTTTTTTAAGTTCTTTTTTAGCTTTTTTCTTATTACTTTTTTCTATTTTTTCTTGTCTTGCATTTTCCCATTCAACTTCTTGTCTTGGAACATAACTGTCATGAACTAATTTATATCCAACAATACAAACAGAATGATTTGTTCCTTCCAAATCGACTAATTGAGTTCTTTCTCCATTAACATCAACAGCCCAAGTCCCTAAAAATATTGGAACTCCGCCAGTATATGCGTAACCTGTAACAAGAATTCTTGTAGGATCTGTTTGATCAAAGCCTAGAGGATATATGTCCCATCTGTAATCATCAAATTCAACTCCTGAAACATTATGCCAATATTCAGTAATAGCTTCTCTTGCTTCAGTTAATTTTTTTGATTTACCTGTCATGAAATCGTGAACTAATAATTCAGTTTTCCAGATTCCATCAAAGATATATCCGGTTTTTTCTTTTGCTACGATGTATCTATTATCTGGTGAAAAATCAACTGGAGTAATAGTTCTGAATGCTCCTTCTTCAGATACATCTTTAATTGTTGAAAAAATTGGTTCAGGAATTTTTTTAATAACATTTGCTTTTTGAACTCGTTCAACTCTATTTAATTTAGTATCTAAAGGAATAACAAAAACATCACAAGCTGTGCATCTTTGTTTTGGATAATAGTATATTGAAGGATATACAAGTTTTGTGAAATCTCCTGAGACTATTCCCTGAGCATTAACAATTCTTTCGAATTCGATTTTTCTAGGGATATTTAATTCTGGAGTTCCAGGAGGGTTGTTGTATCTAACAAGTTTGTAAGTTGGTTGTGGAACATATTTCATATCTGCAGGTTTAGGATATTTTCTATCTTCCACAATTCTATTTTGGTTATCAATACCTTTAGAATCTTTTTCATATTCTTCTGTTAGCATGTAACCAGATTTTGGTAAAAGACTTTTTTCATATTCTTCTTTGAGAATTTCTTTTTGGGCTTCATATTCGTATTGATATTGTCTTAGAACGGGATTTTTTTCTTTGAATACATGTGTGTCTTCAACTTGCATTCTAAAAAATGAATAAAAACATATAACAAGAATTGCCCAAAACATGCTATACTAAGCCCTCATCCATTGCTTTTCTTGTTGCTTGAGTTCTTGTTGCTGTAGATAATTTTTGTAAAACACTGTGTACATGTGCTTTAGCAGTTGCTTTAGTAATAGTTAATTCTTCTGCGATTTGTGGGTTTGTAAGTCCATTAACAATAAGAGCTAAAACTTCCATTTCTCTTTCAGTTAAGCCATACATTGATTTACCAGCTTTATAATTAATACCGTTAGAGGTATTTTTATTATCATTATTTGTACTAGGAGCTTGTATGCTTGATAGTACAAGTTTTGCAATTGCAGGGTCAATCCAGGCAACTCCTTCATTAACTGAACGAATAGCAGTATGTATATTTTCAGTACTTGCACCTTTCATAATATATCCGTCTGCACCTGATTTGAATGCAGCAAATACATCATCTTCCGCATCTCTTGAAGTGAAAATTAGAACTTTAATTTGCGGATTAAAATCTTTAATTCTTTTTGTAGCTTCAATTCCATCGATATTAGGAAGCCCAATATCCATAAGAACAATATCAGGAGATAATTGTTTTGCAAGTTCAACCCCAGATAAGCCATTTTCAGCTTCTCCAACAAGAGTTATATCTTCAGCTTTATCTATCATAATAGATAAACCCATTCTAACTAATTCGTGATCTTCGACTAACAAAACTCTTATCATTTTATTTTATTTTAACCTCTTTATTTTGAGCATTTGCTCCTATTTCGACTACATCAGTAAGAAGGAATGAAAATTCGCTTCCTTTGTTTAATTTGCTTTCAAGCCAAATTTTACCATTATGGGCTTCAATAATTTGTCTTGAAAGATATAATCCAAGCCCTGTTCCAGTTGAACGTTTTTGGCTTGTTCCTTGAGAAAATCTTTGGAATAGATGTGGGATATCTTCTTTAGGGATTCCGTTTCCATTATCAAGGACTGAGAATATCAAATCTTTGTCTTCAGTTTTAACAGATATAATAACTTCACCCCCATTATTAGTGTAGTTAATAGCATTTCCGCATAAGTTGCATATAACGCGTCTTATTTCGCCATTATCTGCATGTATTGTAATGTTATTTTCAGGAATTTCCAGTTTAAAATCTATATTTTTCTTTTGTGCAAGTGGAAGTAGCTCATTATAAACTTGTTTTACTAATGAGTTAAAACAGAAATTAGTTTTACAAAGTACAAGTTTTTGAGCATCAAATCTATAAACTTCTAGTAGTGCATTAACCAATCCTAATAAATCTTCATTGCTTTTTTGCATTGTAGATAAAAGAACTTTTTGTTTATCTGAGATTTCTCCTAAAGAACCATCTAAGAAGAATTTTAAAGTTTGAATTGCTGCTAATAATGGAGTTCTCAAATCATGTGTTAGTGTTGCAATAAAGTCATCTCTAAGTTTATCGGATTCTTTTTGTTCCGAGATGTCATGAATTACACCAACATAACTATTGTCAGAAATTTTAGCAAGGCTTATATCAATAGGTATTTGAGAATTACTTAAAAGATTTAATATATAACAATCTCTGACGTGAAATTCATTGTCATCAGATGATTTTATTGAATCCATAATATCTATTTTGTCAGAACATATAAATTTTTCGATATGTAGTTTTTTAAGATTATTTTCACTTAGACCTGATAGGGTTTCACAAGCTGGGTTTGCTTGTTCGATTATACCTTTATTGTTAACAACAAAAATCCCGTCAGCTGAATTTGAAATAATACTACTTAATTTAGTATTAGATTCTAAAAGGTCTGCAGTTCTTTCTGCAACAATTTTTTCTAGGTTGTGAGAATAATTTTCAAGTTCTTTTTTTGCAACTTCAAGTTCTGCAATTTTTTGTCTTAATTGAGATAATAAATAACTTCTTTCAATTCCATTTTTGATGTTTATAATTAAATCATCGTTATCCCAAGGTTTTTCAATATATCTATAAAGTCCAACTTCATTAATAGCTCTGATAGCATTTTCTTTGTCTGCGTAGCCGGTAAGTAAAATTTTACTTACTTCAGGATATAATTTTTTTGCTTCTGTAAGGAATTCCAATCCATTCATTTCAGGCATGAGGAAGTCGGAAATAATTAAATCAGGAACATTGTTTTCTAAATATTCAAGAGCTTCTTTAGGGTTGTTAAAAAACACAGCATTATCAAACCCCTCAACCATTAATAAGGTTTTGAATGCTGAGGTTACTATTTTTTCATCATCGACTACAACAATCTTCCCACTTTCCATAACATAATAATAACTTATTATTCATATTAAGACAAATTGTAAACAATAATAAAGATAATAAAATCCCGACAAAATTTAAAAATTTCATCGGGATTTTTATGTGTGTGTGTAAATTAAATAGTTTACTATTCAGCAGCAGCTTCTTCTGCAGGAGCTTCTTGAACTTCAGCAGCTGCTTTTTCAGCTTCAGCCTTAGCTGCAGCTTCAGCTTCTTGTTTTGCTTTAGCTTTTTTAGATAATTTAACTACATCAGATTTTTTGTAATTTAAAGTACCATCTTCGTTGCAGTTTTTAAGTAAGTATGCAACTGTATCAGTAGGTTGAGCTCCTTTAGAAATCCAAGATTCAGCAGTAGCTTTATCTAATTTCATTTCTTTAGATTTTGGATTATAGAAACCTAATTCTTGGATAGGTCTACCTTCTCTTTTTGTAGTAGAGTTGATAACGATAATTCTGTATATTGGAGCCTTTTTAGCACCTAATCTTTTAAGTCTGATTTTTAACATGTTTAATTTTCCTTCTTAATTTATTTATTCTCTAGTGTAAAGATTCGCCGCTTAATCTTTAGCTAAATAAGCCTAAGAGGAATAGCTTATTCCATGATAATCAAACCATAAAGAGATATTGAATGCAAGCGTATAAAACTATACTGTTAAGAATTTTGAAATATCTAATTGTCTGATGAAAAAATTTGGGGAGGGATAAATAATAGGGGTAAATAGTAGGGGTAAATAGTAAAATTATTATAATTAATAAGGAGAATCTAAAATGCTAGAATTATTTATGTTACCAACTTGTCCATATTGTTTGAAGGTTATGAAGTTTCTTGATGAGAATGGAATACCTTATAAAAAAATAGATATAACTAACCCCAGAAATGAAGAAGCATTAATAAAAATTGGAGGAAAGCGTCAAGTTCCATTTTTGGTAGATAAAGAACATGGGATAGAAATGTACGAATCTGGAGACATAATAGAGTACTTAAAAACATTGTAAAGAAATGTAAACACTCATGATGTAGTAATATATTGATTTTTGCCTTGAAACTCCATGTTCAAGGCAATTTTCATGGAATAAAAAACTTTATATAAGTACGGGAATTAAGATACGAAAAAAAGTACTACTGTTTAGTGGTCTATTTTGTATTGAAAAATTTTATATATAAATGTTACTGGGGATATAGGAGTAAAGCAAATGGCAGGCGGAATCGGTGCATATTCAAATCAAGATTTATTCGCACAAGATGCAAGACGTAGAGCATATTTATATGCAAATCAGTCACAAGCAGCTCAAGCACAAGCTGCATTACAAAACGCAGCAATGCAACAACAATATATGGATGAAATGTCAGTAATGGCAGCTCAACAACCATCAAAAGTATCTCAACCAGAAGGTTGTAAAGATGGTAAAGATGATGGTAAAATTGGATTTTGGCAAGGTGTAAAACACTTTGGAAAAGGTATTGGTAAATTCTTTACAGGATTAGTTGGATTTGATAAAGATGGCAATTGGAGTGCTGGTAGATTACTTAAAAACGTAGCAATCGGTGCAGGTATTGCCGCAGTTTGTGTATTAACAGCAGGTACAGCAGTTCCAGCAGTAATAGCTGGTTTAGGTGTAGCATCAGCAGCTGGTGGTTTAGCAAAATCAGGCTATCAATTCTTTACTGCAAAAACAGATGCTCAAGCAAGAGCAGCCGCAGAAGGAATGGGCTCAAATACCGTTGCCTTGGCCGCATCTGTTGTCGGTGCCAAAGCTGCAATGAAGCAGGTTCCAGGGGTTGATCCAAGTAAATATACCGGAGTTAAAGGTACATTTAAGGCAGCATGGGATTCAACAACAATTGGATTTAAACAAGGTTGGAACGCGGTAAAATCAGGCTATCAAGCATATAGAGCAGGTGGATGGCAAGCATTAAAGACAACTGCAACAGATTCAGCTCAAGGATTCTGGGCTACTGTAAAAGGTAATTGGAACAATGCAACAAAACAATTAACAGCTCAAGAAACTCAAAATAATAGAGTTAAAGATTTAGATAATCAAATTAATGAATATAAAACAAAAGCAGCTGAAGCAACAGATAAAGGTGTAAAAAATGCATTAAACAAAAAAGTAAAACGTTTAGAAGAACAAAAAGCAAATATTCAAGAAGCATTTGATGATATCAACTCTCAAACATCTTTTGAAGCAGCACAAAATAAAATTAACTCTTTAGAACAAAAAATTGCATTCAAGAAAAGACAAGTAGCAACATCAACTGATAAAAAATTCCAATTCAAAGCAAACTATGAAATCAGTAAATTAGAACAACAAGCAAATATTTACAAGAGTGTAATTGAACAAAAAACAACATTAGCAAGAAATCTAAGAAGTCAAATAGATGATATCGATAATTTAGCTCCAGAAGCAAAAACCGCAGAAGTAATGGCAAAAAGAGCAGAATTAGTAAAACAACAAAAAGAATTAAAATTTGAATTACCACCTCGTTCTCAAAAAGAAGCATTTGTTAAGAATTCAGTAGAATTAACAAAAGATTTAACAAAGAAACAAGAATTATTCGATAAGGCTCAAAAAGATTTAGCAGCAGCAGAAAAGGCATACAAAGGATTCAAAGCAGGTGATACATCAGCAGAAAGATTAGAAGCATTTAGAGCATTAACAGATGCAAAAGACGCAGCAAGAATAGCAGCAGAAAACTTACAAAATGCAAAATTTAAAGCAAGAACAAACAACGCAAATATCTCAGCAGCATCAGGTTATGATTATGTAGGAACATACGGAAGTAAGTTAGCTCAATTCGGTAAGACATTCAATAACTTATATGGTTCAAAAGATATTCCATTAGTTGGCGGTAAGAAAGTTCCATTCACTAAATATACAGTACCAACATCAATTCCTCGCTCACAAATGTTATTAGCATCAAATGGATATGTAAATCCTACAGTAGGTGGTCCAAGTTTAGACGAAATGTTGTTAGCAGAAATGGGATATTCACCAGAACAAATCAAAGCAATGCAACAAGAAATTGAACAAATGAATCAATTAGCAGCAATGCAACAAGCAGTACCTCAAGGATATATGGGATATCCAGCAGCGCAAGCTCCAGCAGCAGGTCAAGCTCCTACAATGGCAGATTTTCAACAGTTAGATGCAATGTTAAGAATGTATGGTATAGCATAATAAAAATAATCAATCTAGAAAATAAAAGTTGGAAGGATGTAAAAATCTTTCCAACTTTTTAGTTTTAATAATGATTCTAAAACCCTTGTATAATAAGGGTTTTAATTTTTTGTCTAGTACATATGGTTGATATATTTCAAAACTTGTTAAATTAAAAAAATGCTTTGTCGTTAATACGTGCATAACTACAAAGACGAATATTGAAAGGAGAATAGTTATGAGTCTAAGTATTAACACAAACGTTATCTCATTATCTGTTCAAAGACACTTTAATACAACAACAAACAGAATGAATGACGCTATGGAGAAAATGACAACAGGGTTTAAAATTAACTCTGCAGCAGATGACGCAGCTGGTTATGGTGTAGTTAAGAAAATGGAATCAGTTCTTAGTACCTATGACGTAGCTGAAACAAATGGTCAAATGGGTTCAAGTTTATTACAAACACAAGAAGGTGTATTAGAAATTATCGGAAGTTACCTTCAACGTATAAGAGACTTGACCGAACAAGCAGCCAACGGAACATATGCAACATCTTCAAGAGTTGCAATTGCATCAGAAGTTGCACAAAGAATGCAAGAAATGAACCGTTTATGTGAAGTAACAGATTTCAACGGATTAAAATTATTAGATGGTTCTCAAACTGATGGTGTTAACCTTCAAGTAGGTATTAATTCTGGTATGGAAAACGTTATCAGATTAGATGAATCATTATTTGCAAGTGCAAAAATTACAGCATTAATGCAGTTAGGAACTGGCGGAGGTCAAAGCCTAGTAAGTAGTGCTACAAAATCAGAAACTTGTAAGTATGAAGGTCAAGCTGGTCACTACTTTGAAAGTGCAACAATTGCAGCATTAGAAAAAGAAGGATACGTAACATTTGCAGAAGGTACTTCTACAATGGTTAACGACGGATCATTAACAATCACTGCATTATGTAATGTTGTATTCACAAATGATAACTCAGCTCGTATGTTCTTAGATACAGTTGACTTAGCAGTAGACGATGTAACAGCAAGAGCAACTGAAATCGGTTCTTATATGAACAGAGTTGATTCAGCAGTAGAAAGTTTAGCTATCCAAGGTGATAACTTAACTGAAGGTAAATCATTAATCAAAGATGCTGATATTGCTGAAATTTCATCAGAATTTATAGCAGCACAAATCTTACAACAAGCAGGTGCTTCAATGTTAACAACAGCTAACCAAGTACCAAGTATTGCGTTAAACTTAATTTAAAAAAGAACGTAATTAATATATAACTAATGTTCCTTTCAATAGTAAGCCAGATTGATTAGTTCAGTCTGGCTTACGCTTATAATTATAATTTTAATATGTTAAATTATGTAACAAACTTATAAAGAGTTGGACAATTATTTAATCTTAGTTTACTTTATCATAGTATAATAGTGTGTAGAGGTTCAATCAATGTTTAATCAATGGAAAAACTTTAAGTTAGTACAAAAACTTAAGAATGTAGACCCCAAAGCTTTGTGGTTAAGTTTTGCTAATGCGCAAAAAAATAACCGTAAAGAATACATTGATATGTTAGCCGATAATAAAGAAATTCAAACTCTTTCTGACGAGAGAAGGTTGGAAGCGATGGTCAGAGAACAAATCAAGATGGAGTTTCCAAATATTGAAAACTCATCTAGTTATGAACTATTAGTTGATGCTGTGGTTCATAATATTAAGAAAAAACAGCTTCAAGCCAGCGACAAAATTCGATTTGAATAATGTCAAAATCACACAAGGCGGGAATTAAAACCCGCTTTTTTAATGCTTAATTTTTATAATTTGAAATATAGTCTTCTATTTTGTATTTTGATTTTATTCCATTAAATGTCATGCGCCTAATTTTACCAGTGACTTCATAGTCTGCAAATGCTCTATCGTGTAATCCTCCGATTGACCAGAGTATGCCGACGTAACCATTAGCAGATGGGGCATCAAGTGCGTATTTATCATTCAAATATATTGCGATTGAGATTGCTTCTTCTGGAGTTCTGCTCCATTCAAGAATCTTTTTTGCCCAATACATTCTTATATAACTATGGATTATTCCTTCTTTAACTAATTGTTTTTGAGCTGTATTCCATAATATGTCATGGGTTTTGGCATGCTCAAATTCTTCTTTTGTATATAGGTAACTTCTTATATCCTTTTCATGATAATTTAGGCTCTCTCTTGCCCATTGGGGAATTCCGTTTATGTTGTTAAAGTTTTTATTATAAAGACAAAAATTGTCTGCCAATTCTTTTCTTACAATAATTTCTTCTAAAAATTCTTCTTTGTTTTCTTTGTGGGTATTAGAATTTAATACTTCTAATACAACTCTTTGTGAGGATATAAACCCTCTATTTAAATATATAGATAATCCTGATGTAATATTTTTATCAGGGTGGTTTCTGTATTCTGAATAGTAATCTAATTTGTATTTTATAAAATTATCTAAAACTTTTCTGACATGCTTATTCTTTATCTCTTTTTCTGGATATTTAGTTAAATAATTATTTATAAGTGAATATATTTTTCTTCTAAATGTAGCGGCTGAATATTCTTGTTTATCAGAAGCAGCTCTTGCAGGAACAATATTATGAGAATCTACTTCATAGATTTTGCAATCAATATTATTTAGCATGCTGTAATCTTTTATTGGATTAAAATCAATTATCAAAACTCCAAATTTTTCTTTTTTTAGTTCATATAATGAATGAACAATTTTTACTTTATTAGATTTTTCATAAGCAAAATTAAGTGCAAAATTGTCTTCTTCTCTTAATTCTCTTTCGCATAAATAAACTATTTTATCTGATTTTTCAGCTTTTTTATTAAAATTAAATATCCTATCTTTATTCACATTTGATTCAATATCAAAATCATCTTTTAAATAATTCAAAAGAGTATTACGTTTAATATTATTCATACTAATAATATATCTATAAATGGTTAATCATTAATCCCAATAAAGTATTAGTACAAATTATTAATAGGGGTTGCAAAAAATAAAACAATATGTTATTATTAGTAATAATTACTAATAAGGAATGATTATGATTAATATAGAATCAAAGATAGAGGCATTAAAACAAAAGTGTGCAGAGGCAAATATGCGCCTTACACCACAAAGGATAGAGGTATTAAAGATGATTGCATCAACAGATACTCACCCTGATGCCGAAACTGTATATGAATCAGTTAAAGAGGTTATGCCTTTTATATCTTTAGATACTGTATATAGGACATTGGCATCATTAGAGGACTTGGGTTTGATATTCAAGGTTGATAATGAATTACCTAAAAGTCGTTATGATGCTGATTTGTCACCTCATTGTCATTTCATATGTGTAAAATGTGGAGCTGTATATGATATCTTTATGGACAGTCATATAGAACCTCCTAAAGAAAGTTTTAAATATGGAGAAGTCCTTCAAACTAATTTACAAGTAAAAGGAATTTGCCATAAGTGTAAAGGCTAATCCCTAGTGAGTTTAGACAGTATAAGGAGACAAAAAATGGAAAAATTCGTATGTGATGTTTGCGGTTATGTATATGATCCAGCTGAAAATGATAATGTAGCATTTGCTGATCTACCAGAAGATTATGCTTGCCCATTATGTGGCGTAGGAAAAGACCAATTCAGCCCTGCTGAATAGTAATATAGATTTACAGGGCTTATTAAAAGCCCTGTCTCTCTCCAAAAAGAAAGGAGTATGAATAATGGAATTAAAAGGAAGCAAAACAGAAAAGAACTTACAAACTGCATTTGCCGGTGAATCACAAGCAAGAAATAAATATACATATTTTGCCTCTCAAGCTAAAAAAGAAGGTTATAATCAAATAGCTAAAATCTTTGAGATGACTGCTAATAATGAAAAAGAGCACGCAAAAATATGGTTTAAACTATTAGAAGGCGGAGCGGTAGGAAATACATTAGATAATTTAAAAGCAGCAGCAGAAGGTGAAAACTATGAATGGACTGATATGTATTCAACTTTTGCAAAAGAGGCTAGAGAAGAAGGATTTAATGATATAGCGTTTTTATTTGAAAAAGTTGCTTTAATTGAAAAAGAACATGAAGAACGTTATAGAAAATTATATGAAAACATTGTAAATAACAAAGTATTTGAAAAAGATGAAAAAGTAGTATGGGAATGTGCTAATTGCGGACATTCAATTGTTGGAGAAAAAGCCTTAGAAATTTGTCCTGTTTGTAAACACCCAAAATCATTTTTTGAGGTTAAAGCGACAAATTATTAATACAGATAAAGGAGAGGTTTTAAACTTCTCCTTTTTTATTTGTAATTATTTTAAGCCACATTGTGGAATATGGTTGCATTAATAGATGTATTTTTTTATCTGTTAATGAAATTTTAGTTCTATATTTTTTATTATCCAATAGGTTTTTGAAATTTACATATCCATCATTATCTTTTTCAATAATTTCAGAAGGAAGTGAAATTTCGACTTTTTGTTTTTCTTTTGATAAGTTATGAACGATTAAAAATTTTGTATCTTTATATGTTCTTATGTATGCAAAAGTTGACGGTAATTTTGTTTTTATTATTTCAAAAGAGCCTCTTGCAATTGCTGGGTTCATTTTCCTAAGTTTTATCATTTGTTTGATTTTAAATCTTACTTTTGAACTTAGTGTATTTTTTCTTTTCATTGAATCCATAAATGATTGATAAGTTATATCGCCTCTGTTTATATCTCTGCTATCGAAGAAAGTTAAAAGTTTTATTTTATTTTTCTTAAGTTGTTTTTTTCTTTTTTCTGCGTAATTATCAGCATATTCAAAATTATTTTGGGCAGCTATTTCATCTCCATAATAAATAATTGGAATACCTGGCATGGAAAGCAGGGTTGAGAATGCAAGTGTTATTCTATCAGGATTATTGTCTAAGAAATTGGCAGTTCTTCCGCTTACTCCTAATCCTTTTCTAAATTCACATCCTTTAGGTTCAAGTGCATTATAAATTAACTCTCTATCTTCAGGAGTAATCATTTCTAATGTAAGTTCATCATGCACTCTTAAAAATGTTGCCCAACTTGCTGTTTCAGGAATTTTAGGTGTGTGTTTATTCGCATCTATAAAATATTTATTATCTTCTGTTATAAACATTGCCCAAAGTGCTGGCATGTATGGGAAATGATATGCTATTTGAATTTCATCAGTTCGATTTATTCGTTTAATTCGATTATCAATATACGTGTTAACTTCTCTTTCTTCTCCAAAGTACGGAAGAATGTCTTTAGGTTTTTGACAAGCTTCTGCTTGTAGAACTGAACGTGGTGCTGTGGCTTGAATATATTCGCTTAAGAGTTTTACTATATAATGCGTTGTGTCTAAATTTTCTGCATCTGTTCCTTCTTCTTTTGAAAAATATGGTATAGCGTCCATTCTAAAGATATCAATTCCGATATTTGCCCAATAGCTTATGCTATCAAGACAGTAGTACAAAACCTTAGGGTTTTCCCAATTGATATCTAATTGGAAGGGATAAAAAGTATGATATATATAATAATCTTTGTTATTTATAGTAACTTTTCTATAATGATTTTCTGTAATATCAGGGAATATTAGTCTGCGTTTAGATATTTTACCATCAGGTTCTTTATATTCAATTATGGTTCCTTTTTTCTTATCAACATATTTTGTATATTCCGGCATGTCCTCTCTTACAATAAAGTAGTTTAGTTTGTCCAAATCACCTTTTAATGCTTCTTGGAACCATTCATGTTGATCAGAAAAATGGTTAAGAATTAAATCTGCTTTTATTTTAAATCCTTTTTCTCTGGCTACTTTTACAAATTCTCTAAATTCTTTCATTCCGCCTAAATCTTGTCTAACATTATTAGGATTTTTAACATCAAAACCTGAATCGCCCATTGGAGAATCTGCAAAAGGTAGGATATAAATGGTTGTTACTCCTAAATCTTTTAGGTAATCAAGCATTTTTATTCCATCTTTGAAAGTGTTAGATTTTTTTTGATTTTCTGTTCCAAATTGGTCAATGTAGAACATATAGATAATTTCATCTTTGTACCAATCAGAACTTCTTGATAAATCTTCTTGGATTAAAGCTCTTGGTCTTTGTATCTTTGCTTTCTTAGCTAGGTTTTCTATATTTTTATAAATCTCATCGGTGTTTTCTTCTCCATATATTTTGGAGATGTTATATTTCATTTCAAGTTCTAGTTCAGGACTTATAACACTTGCTATTGCTTGATTTGAGATGATGAATAATAGTACTATGATGATTAATTTTTTTATCATAGAAAATAGGATACTACAAAGATGAAAAAAAGGAGTCGTCATGTTACGACTCCTTAATGTTAATTTATAAATTTTTTATGTATTCTACTACTTCATCAACATGGCCTCTGATATCTATATCTCTCATTTCTTTTAAAAGATTTCCGTCTTTCCCAATAATGAAAGTAGAACGCATTGTGACTGGTTTATCATGGCTTTTTTTCCATTCATTTTCCATTTGTTTTTCAGCATGTTTGATTTTCATTTCAATACGTTTTTCTTCCATTTTGTCTTTCATATCAGATGCTTTTTCTTCAATATCATTTTTTAAATTCTTAAACGCTCGTGCAAGTTTGTGTTCTGTATCTGATAATATTTTGAAATTGAGCTTGTGATTATTAAAGAATTTTTTGTGAGATTCAATATTATCAGGGCTTACTCCGATGACAACAGTATCTTCAGGTAACTTGCTTATTGCATCTCTAAAATGTTGAGCTTCTTTTGTACAAATTGGTGTTTCATCTTTTGGATAGAAATATAAAATAATATTTTTACCTTTTAAATCAGCTAACTTCATTTTAGTCTGATTTCCGTTTACATCAATTCCTTCTAATTCAATATCTGTATAGTTCATAATTTAACCTCCTATGTAGGGAAAACTTATTCCCCTTTATGGTATTAGGTTAAATCGAAAAAAATATAAAACATTCTACTAAAGTAGTGAAATCACTCTTGCTTATATTAGTTATATTTTTTATCTTTTGTTGCAAGAAAAAGCAAGTATCTGACCAATTGTCTTTCATTACCTAGTGCACTTATGTATGTTTGTAGTTCGTGTAAAATATCATCTACTGTTTCAAGACGTTCCATTGCTATGTCAATTAAATCTTCTTTTTTATAATCCATGTTAGCCTCCATTTTAATTATGTACATTAAATGTACATAATGCAATAAGTTTTTACAAAATGTAAACATTAATTATAAAATGTTAAAATATTTTTATGGAAAAAAAGATGAGAAAAGCGGGTGCAAGTTATAGTGTTGTTATTCCTAAAGCAC
>CALUUV010000013.1 GCA_944324055.1 Candidatus Gastranaerophilales bacterium
TAAAATTCTGTCAGATGAAAGATTATATAATAATGAAAAACTTATGAATAAAGCTGGAGATATTATTCAATATACATATACTCTAGAAGAAATGATAATAAAATCAGACATGATTGATAAAATTCTGTCAGATGAAAGATTATATAATAATGAAAAACTTATGAATAAAGCTGGAGATATTATTCAATATACATCTACTCCAGAACAAGCAAAATTAACGGATAAAATCTTATCAGATGAAAGGTTATTTAATAATGAAAACTTTATGAATAAAGCTGGAGATATTATTAAATATACATTTACTCCAGAGCAAGCAAAATTAACGGATAAAATCTTATCAGATGAAAGGTTATTTAATAATGAAAACTTTATGAATAAAGCTGGAGATATTATTAAATATACATCTACTTCAGAACAAGCAAAATTAACGGATAAAATCTTATCTGATGAAAGGTTATTTAATAATGAAAACTTTATGAATAAAGCTGGAGATATTATTAAATATACATTTACTCCTGTAGAAGCAAAAGCCAAATTAGATATAATAGATATTATTCTATCTAATAAGAATTTTTCAAAACAGATTCCAAATGGAATTGAAAACATTCTTGTCCTAACAAGATCTGACAATTTTGAACAAATGAAAAATATTGTTAATAATCCAAAATTTATTTCAGAATTAGATAAGTTAAATTCCAAACCAAATGCTACAATTAAAGATAATGTTCTATTAATAGATTTCTTCAATTATATGGATAAATCATCATTAACAGAATTATCTAAGGTCGAAAAGAAAGATTTCTTGTTTAAATTATTGAGTAATAAAAATAATTTATCAGATAATAAATTTGATTATAAATTAATACCAATAAATGATGAAGGGTATATTAATACAATAAAAGCTATCACACAAAGATTGAATATGTCATTCAAACCGTTAAATGATGCAGAGCAAAAAGTATTTGACAATAGTTTAGACAATTTAGCAAATAGTTTAAAATCAATGGATTTGTCAAACCTTACAGATATTAAACTATCAATGCCTCATTCTGAATTTGTTTCTCAAGTTCAATTGTTAATCAAAGATTTATCAATAGAAGAACAAGCAAAAATTCAAGATTACTTTGGGTTCAAAATAGTAGATGGTAAACTTACAGGATATCCTAATTCAGAAAATAAAGATTTATCATTATCTGAAATTTCTGATAATCAAACAATTTCTATATTGAATAAAGTTAAAACAGTAGTTGATAATTATACAGATAATAACTTTATTACAGTAAAAGATAATCCTATTTTAAATCAAGCATTAAAAGATATATCAAAATTTATGCCAGAAATATTTAATCAGGTAGATGGAACTAATTTACCTGTATCAACTATAAAATCATTGCAAAAGGTTGTACAAAATCCTAAGTTTGATACATTATCATCTTCTGATAAAAAAGTAATGTTATTATCGACATTATTACATAATACAGATAAAGTATCAGGTTCAACATCAGAATCTGCATTTGATGCATACTTTATTTCAAAACGATTCAATATGTCAGATTCAGAAGCTCAAAAGATATACAAAATAGTTGAATCTTCTGATTTGATTAATAAATTTATGTCGACTTCAAAAACTGCAAATAATCCAGATGAAAGGAAGAATATCTTTGATTTATTAGCCTTTAACATAAAAGAAAGAAATGACTTTGAAATGGCGCAAATGCTTTATTCTAGCAAAGAACAAGAGGGTTTAACAAGGTTCTTAGATAAAGCATTAGAAAAAAGAATTGAAGAAATAAAATCAAATGATTTTATACTCCCTCAAACTTCACAAGATGAATATTTTGCCTATGCAAAAGATGAAGTAATAGAAAAAGATGGAGTTCAATATAATGTAAAAGTTGTTAATTCTTCTGATATCGATAATTTTTATGCTTTAGCTCATACTCCTGATGCTGGAATGTCAAGTGGTGGAAGTAGAATGGCAAATTTTGCAAATTTTGAAATATTCAAAAATTTTGCAGATGATAAAGTTATATGTGCCGGATATATAGGAAACGGGCAAGCAGGTTTAGCCAATGAATTCCACAAAGGTTTTATATTCGAAGTTCCAAATGATAAACAATATGTTGGTTATGGAACTGATATATTTTCTGAATCAAGGAATATACTGACTCTAATAAAACATTATTATAGAGATAATAGGCAATATGCTCATAGAGGACGCGGAAAAAGATTTACTCATAGGACAATGATATCAAATGAATTGAAATCATTGTTATATAAACCTGATGAAGTCGACATAGATAAAAAATATATTGCAAGATTAGAAAATATAAAACAACAACTTGGAACAGAAACAATGACCTTGACAAAATTACAAGAAATTGATCCAGAATTTGCAAATGCTTATAAAGAATTTTTAAGCAGAGATAATAAAAATACTGATGATGGACATTATTTAATGCGTCAAGGAACTTGGCATAATGAAATCCTAGTATCTAATCCTAAAATAACAGCAATATTTACCGATAATATTGAAGATTTACCTGTTGAATATTTGCAAAAAGCACAGGAAGAAAACTTACCAATAGTTATTGTTAGTCCGTAGGGAGGGCAAAGCAAATGGGTGCCTTAATATTCTACTTAACTATTTTCATTTACCCCTTGCTCGCAATGACGGGGAATATATAAGGCAGTTCATTTACTATTAAAAAATTATCTTTACCCTTACCCCTGATATGTAAATCCGTCTTTTTTCATTCTATCAATACATTCAGTTATTTGAGCTTCTGTACATACGATAGATACTCTAAAGAATCCTTCACCATATTTACCGTATGCATGTCCTGGAACAGCTACGATACCTGATTTTTCTAATAATTCATCAGTAAATTCTTGTGATGATTTATATCTTGGAGGAATTGGCATCCATAAATAGAATGTTGCGTTTGGAACATTAAATTCTGGCCAACCTAATTCTTTCATACCTTGAACAAACAAATCTTGTTTCTTTTTAAGATTAATATTAGCCAATCTAGTATATTCATCACCTTCTTTAGAGTTTAAGATAGCAGCACAAGCTGTTTGTAATGGTTTATATAAACCATTATCAATAGTTGATTTCAATACTGCAAATAATCCAACAGCTTCTTTATTACCACATATCCAACCTGCTCTCATACCAGTCATTGCATAAGGTTTTGAGAAACTAAAGAATTCTACTGCAACATCTTTTGCACCTTCAAATTCTAATATACTAAATGGTCTATCAGATTCATCAAAATATAAATCAGCATAAGCTGCATCTGACATTAATAAAATATTATGTTTTTTAGCAAATTCTACACAGTGTTTATAATAATCTCTTGTTGCAGTTGCACCTAATGGATTGTTAGGATAATTGATGATAAATGCTTTAACTTTTTCAGCTTTACCACCTTCTTTTATATAACTATCCCAAACTTCATCTAAATTTGGCATAAATTTATTTTCTGGTGTTAAAGGAATAGGATATGATTTTCCACCTGCAATTGTTATCATCTGATCATAAGATGCATAACCAGGATCAGGAACGAAAATAACATCTTTTTCTTCAACATCTGTTGTTGGGTTACAAAGAATTCTAATTAAATTTGCTAAACCTTCTTTTGAACCAATTAATGAACAAATTTCTGATGATGGGTCTAATTCAACATTAAATCTATCTTTCATTCTTTTAGCAACAGCATCCAAGAAATATTTTTCACCTTTTGGTGTTGAATAAGTATGTACACCATCTTTATCTAATTCTTGTTTTAATACATCAAACATATACTTAGGAGGATTTTCCGTCGGTGCGCCCATTGATAAGAATATTGGACTTCTACCTTTTTTATCCAATTCAGGTTTTAATTGATTAGCTTTTGCCTTGATTTGGAACATAATGTATGTTGTAATCGATTTTACATAGTCATTAAATAATTCACGCATAAATTTAAAATCCCCTTTTAAGTGTGACAATTACACATAATAATACAAACAAAAAATTGTAGCAACAAAAAAGAAAAGCTCTCCCTAATATATCACTATCACGTTAATTAGTTTTTTCTTGTTTTTTACCAATCTCACATCCGGCAACCATTAGAGCTAATGGAATAAATCGTGATGCAGATTTGGTTAAGATATTATCTTTTACTATATATTGAGAGGTCATACATATATCATCTAAATGTGCAGACATATCTGTTAATTCCACAGGACGATTGTCTTTATTATGGAATATTAACTGATTTAATTTATTTGCCAATCTATTTCCGGCAACTATTCCAACTCCTAATCCTATAATAGGGGCAATTGCATTTAAGAATTTACCTCCTTTAGGCATTTTATTTGAACAAAATTCACCTAATTTTGACATATAATGCACTGTCGCTATTGGCATTGCAATATTTGTATATTGAACTAATGCTTCTCTTAATTTTGCTTGGCGGTTATTTTTGTTTTTATCAAACAATACACCACCTAATAAACCACCCAAACAAGACCCAGCTCCTACTGCTAATACATTTTTTACATTATAATCAACTTTACCTAAAAAAGTATCCTTGAAAGGAGTTGAAACCATTTTTGAAATTTTTAATGAATAAGGAGTCTTAGATGTCTTTGCTAAAATTGCTAAGCTTGCTAAAATACCCGCAGCAGTAGTCAACCTAATACCTAATTTTTCATTCTTTGTTAATTTAGGTTGTTCCTGAACACTTTGTTGCTGTACAGGTTTCAAAAAATATTTACTATTGTTATTACTTAAACTAACTACCATGATAATTCCTACCCATATAAAGCATCTAAATATTTTTTTTTGCTATTTACATGATAAAATTAAGAAAAAAGGAGAGGAAAAATGAAATTTCAAAAAATAAAAGAAGATGTTTTCTATTGTGGATTAAATGATGAAAATAGAGCAATCTTTGATGAGCTTATACCATTAGAACACGGTACAAGCTATAACTCATACATAATCAAAGGTTCTGAAAAAATTGCTCTAGTAGATACTATGTATCCACCTAAGACTGAAGAGTACTTAAAAAATCTTGATGAAAACGGAATTACAAAAATTGATTATATTATTGAAAACCACGGGGAACAAGACCACTCAGGTTCAATTCCTGCACTATTAGAAAAATTCCCTGAAGCTATTGTAGTTACAAATTCTAAATGTGCAGAAAATATTAAAGAAATGTTATTTGTTCCTGAAAATAAAATTAAAATAATCAATGATGGAGACAAATTATCTTTAGGTAATAAAACTCTTCAATTCATATTTGCGCCAAATGTTCACTGGCCAGATACAATGTTTACACACGATATTGAAGATGATGTTTTATTTACTTGTGATTTCTTAGGAGCTCACTACATATTTGATGATGTATTTGCAAAACCTTCTGAAGAATTAACACATAGTGCTAAAAGATACTATGCAGAAATTATGATGCCATTTAGAATGCTTTGCAAAAAATATACAAATCTAGTAAAAGAACTAAATCCAAGTATTGTTTGTCCTAGCCACGGACCTATTTATAACAATCCATCTGATATTTTAAGTTTATATGAAGATTGGACAAAAGATGAAGGTAAAAACCTAGTTCTTCTTCCATACGTTTCTATGTATGGTTCTACAAAAGAAATGATTGATTATATTGAACAAGAACTTAATAAAAAAGGAATTGATACTCTTAAATATGACATCATCAGAGGAGATTTAGGAGATTTAGCAATGGGACTTGTTGATGCAACATCTATGGTACTTGGAACATCAATGGTTCTTGCAGGACCACATCCAGCTTCTGTAAACATTGCATACCTTGCTGGATTACTAAGACCTAAATTAAAAATAGCATCTTTTGTTGGTTCTTATGGTTGGGCTGGCAAATTATTCGAGCCATTAGCTGAATGTGTGTCTAAACTTAAACTTGATGTTATTGAACCTATTCAAGTTAAAGGTAGAATCACTCAAGATGATTACAAAAAACTAGATAATTTAGTTAATTCTATTTATGAAAAACATAAAGCTTTAGGTTTGGTTTAAATGTAAAATGATATCATTTCACAAACTTTTATAAACCAAGCTGGGAATAAGCCTATAATAATAGTCAATAAAGTGCAAACGTATAAAACATAAAGGTTTGCACTTTTTGTTTTTATTTCAATATTTTCTTCATATGGAATATCTTCGAAAGATTTTTTGATAATATTCAAATAAAACACAACAGATAAAACCATTAAACAAAATAACAAAAATAAAAGCGGGATTGAAATAAAACCAGAATTTAAGACCCCAGAAATAAGATAAATTTTAGCAACAAAACCTGATGTTAGTGGAAATCCTAATAAAGAAATTATACAAGTTATAAATGATATAGCGAACATAGGATTTTTATAAAAATATCCACTAAAATTCAATTCTTTATTTGTTAAATTAGAATGTTCTAGTGCAACTATTCCTGCAAATGCACCAACATTCATAAAGACATAACATACCCAATAGAATAAAAGTGTAGATAAAGACATTTTTGTATAAAGAGCAAGAGCAACTAACATATAAGAAATATTTATATAAGAGCTAGATGCCATTAATTCTTTTATATTTTGTGAACGTAAAGCATAAGTAACACCATATAATCCTGTTAAAATAGCAAATACTGAGATTAAAAATGCAAACTCAAATGATTCGACAGGATTTAATATTTTTATTAGCACAGAAAAAATCGCTAATTTAGGAACTACTGATATATAAGTAACAATCTTAGTATCAATATTCTTATAAATATCAAGAACCCAATTTATAAAAGGGCACCCGCCAAGTTTAAAAAATAACCCTGATAGGATAAAAATATACGGAACTATTATACTTGAGAATGTAGAATCATTGTGTGTAAGTAGATATTCAGCTATATCGAAAAAATTAATACTACCTGTTAAACCATACAAAAAAGAGCTTCCCAATAATATAAATGAAGATGCTAAGACAGAAATAGCCATATATTTATATGTTTCAGGAAAAGAAATTTTATCATTTTTCATAGTCATTAGAAAATATATACTAAAACTGAATAACTCAATATTTAAATACAAGCTTAAGTAATCATTAGAATTTATTATCATCATTAAAAATAATATTGATAAGAGATAAATAATATTAAAATGTGTACAATCTCTGAGTTTACATCGTGTAGTTTTTATAAATAAAATTAAAATAGAGGATATTAAAATTAAAACCTTAAATAAATATGAATATAACTCCATTGGGTAAATTAATGAATTAGTCATAAAAAAAACGGATATAATCAAACCAATTATAGTTAAATAATTACTAAATTTTCTAAAAGTAGTAAAAGATATTACAATCTGGATAAGGCTTGAAAACAAAATAATAATTTCTGGAATGAATTTAATCATATTTGAAAAACAAAGCATAACTTTAACCTCTTAATTATTTAAAAAATTTATAATAATAAATGGGAAACATCCTAACAAAATGATAATTGAAGAAATTGCACCCAATACAATAAATTCATGAACGGCTACATCTTGAACATGATTATATTTATGAGGAAGCCAACTATAAAAGCATTCATGCAAAAACTTTAATACATAAAAAGCAGAAAGAAGTATAACTATCACGGCAATAAAACCATAATATTTTAGAATACCAATATTAGAAATAACTGTTCCATATATAGATAAAAATTCACCTATAAATCCTGATAAAAATGGAACACCAATACCTGCTAGACCAATTAAACTTGCAAAACCAAACAATCTTGGACAAACATTTGCAATCCCAGATAACCGTTTAAGATTATATGTTCTAAATTTTATTTTTATAATACCTGCAACTAAAAATAAACCTGAAGCAACAAATGCATGAGATATCATATGAAAAACTGCCCCATTATATCCAATCGGATTCATTGATAATAAACCTAATACAACAAGCCCCATCTGAGAAATGCTAGAATAAGCAATTAAGCGTTTGATGTTAGTTTGATAATAAGCCAAAGCTGCGCCATATATCACATTTAAAACAGCAAACAAACCAATAACAGGAGCCATAATCGCAAAACCTAGAGGGAGTAAAGAATAATTAAATCTGATAATACCATAAATACCTAATTTCAATAAAATAGCTGCCAAAATCATACTCACTGGAATAGAAGCATCACCATGAGCATCTGCTAACCATCTGTGCATTGGAATTAATGGAATTTTAACTCCAAAACCTATTATAAAAAATAAACTAATTATAAGCTGTAATATTAGATTAATATTGTTTGTATTAATTTGAGTAATATCTGCAGAGAAAACACCCGTAAAAGAAGCATTTGTATAATATAAAAGTAAAAGACCTAAAAGAATAAATAAACTACCACCAAAAGTATATAAAACAAATTTAAGGGCAGATTTTTTAGAATTTTTATCACCCCATAAACTAATTAACAGATACATCGGTATTAGCTCTAACTCCCACAACACAAAGAATATAAACATATCAGTTGTTGTGAATAAACCCATTAAAATACTTTCTAATATAAGAACCAGAGAATAAAATGTTCTATGGTGTTTGGTTATGAATAACTTTGCAGAAAGAATTGCAAATAAAACAATTAATGAAGTTAGAATTATCATTAAAACAGATAAGCTATCTACACCAAATGAAACACTTATACCGAATTGATGCAGAAAATCATTATCTAAAAAAGGAACTTTTGTATTGAATTGAGGGATGAATTTAAATAAATCATTAGTAGAAACATAACATACATAAAATAATAATGAATAAAGAGTATAAACTAAGGAAAAACCTGAAACAAAACGTCTTATTAATATATGATTATTATGAAAAAATGGCGTATTAATAATCACCATTATTACTAATGGAAGAAAAATTAATAAAAGTAATGAAATACTAGAAAACATAATTTATACCCCAAATAAATTTAATACTAATAAATAAACTAAAGAAAGAAGGGTTATTAGAATAAATAAACTTAATATTCCATAACCTACATATGATTGAAAATTATTAACCTGCAATTTATGTTCAATAGAAGATAAGCCACAAAATATCTTTTTTAGTAAGATTTCAAATCCGCCTAATATATAATTATCAATAAAATAAACAACATTAGAGATAAATTTATAAACTATAACTTCACCCCAATAATATATCTGACTTACGTAAAAGCCATTAACTAAAAAATGATATATTCTTGAATGGAGTTTAAAATTGAGATTAAAATTATATAGATAATAAGCTATTACAGCCATAAATAGATTTAATAAATATAATATAGAGAAATGACCATTAGGAATAACAAAGCTACTTAAAATAACAACTAATGACATCATTATCAAAGTTATATAAGCAATATTGTATAATTTAGGATTATTATAATTTTCTAAATCTGAGCATTCATAATTAGATCTATTTTCAAAAATCAAGAAATATAATCTAAATATATATAAAGCAGTCAAAGCTCCAATAATAGCAAATAAAATATTCATATTTAAAGAACTATGATAAACTCCTGCAATTAAAGATTTAGCATTAAAACCAGAAAAACCTAAACCAGATAAAGCCAAAGCTCCAACTAAAAAACTCAAGGCTGCAATAGGTACACATTCTCTTAAATGTCCCATAAATAATATATTCTTACTATTAACAAGTTTTATAACTACTCCTGCACACATAAATAAAAGAGCTTTTATAAATGCATGAGATATTAGATACACAATACCCGCAATTGGATTATAAGATGCTATTGCAACAATTACTAAGCCTAATTGAGCAGACGTAGAATAAGCAAGAACTTTTTTAATATTTGTTTGGAATAATGCAGAAATAGATGTTAGAATAGCAGTTACACTACCTAAAACTATCATAATTTTTAAAGATAGCATATCAGATGCAACCAATGGAAAAATTCGCATCAATAAAAATACCCCAGTCATAACTAGAGTAGAAGAATGAATTAAAGCACTTACAGGAGTAGGAGCGCTCATTGCATTTATTAACCACGAATTTATCGGAAATTGAGCAGACTTAACAAAAGCTGCAAGTACAAATAACAACGAAATAACTGTATACATTTTAGGAGTTGTTGAAGCATAAAGAGATGACACTATTAAATTAAGGTTAGAAAAAGGTAATGAAGAAAGTGACATATCACTTAGTAAAGAACATACGCTTACTGAAGTTAAGACAAAACCTATAAATAAAAATATATCACCTACTGCATTTACTAAAAAAACTCTTTTAGCATCCAATGATATTTTTGATTTATCATACCAAAAACCAATTAACAAATAACTTACAGCTCCAATTGCCTCCCAAAATAAAAGCATTTGGAACAAATTAGGACTGAATATAAAGCCTAATATAGTCGAATTGAAAATATTCATCAACGAATAAAAACGAGAAAAACTCTTCTCTCGATTCATATAAAAAGCAGAATATAAATATATTATAAAAGTTATTATTGATACTGCCAAACCAATAAGTGAATTTAGCATATCAACATATACACCAACAGAAAAATCAAAATCTCCAATCGATAAAAAGCTTGATGTAACTTCTACTGGATAATTATTATATGTATAAAAGAGAGCATATCCACAATATAATGCGGAAAAGAATGTTGATAACATTGACATTATAACAGTATTTTTTTTAGAAAAAGGATTTCCTAAAAATCTTGCCCCCATTATTAATAAAGACACCCATACGGGGATTAATATAAACCACGAAAAATTTTCTAACATCAATCGATTTCCTTATACTTTGAGTAAATTTGATTAACATCTACTGTTCCATATTGTTTATAGATGAGATACACTAAATATAATCCCCAAGCTAAAACCAATGCAGAGATTGCACTAACAAAAATTACAACAGTATTACCAATATAATTTTTATCAGACATATAAGTTGCGAATGAAACAAAAATCAAATTAATCGAATTGATAATAAATTCGATTGAAATAAGAATTTTAATCAAATTCCGAGAATAAACCAAACCTAAAAGACCAATCATAAATAAAATGATTGCGACAACTTGATAATGATATGTAGATAAACATTGAAATATACTATCTCTCATAATATGACATACCTATAACTGTAAGAACAATCCCTAACCCGAACTCTAAAAGCAAAATAGGATAAGAACTAAATATATTTTTTGAAAATGATTCCAAATCAGAATAAGAATTTATATTAACAACACAAGATTGTATTGTGTTAAAGACATCTGAATTAGCTGCTAAAAACTCACCTATAAATAAAACAAATGCGATTATTGCTAAAATTTTCCAGAAAGAATTTATCATAATCTTTCGCTTTCCAATATTTGATTTTACAAGCATAATTGAAACACCTATTAATATTGGAATCGCAACTACATAAATTAAAAACTGAACAACTGCATTATATGTAGCACCGAGCAATAAAAATAAGCATCCAACCATTAAAAATACTAGCATTGCCCAAATTAATGAATGAATAATTTTATTAGAAACCATTGTTAATATAGCGGCAAATATTAAAATTGTAGAATAAACTATAAAGAATATTGAATTAATTAGCATCTACATTCTCCTATTTTCTACATCATAAGATAAGTCAAGTTTATTACTTGTAGCGACTTCAAAAGCTTCTGTCATTTTCATAGACTTACTTGGGCAATAATACATGCAATTCCCACAAAAAATACATTTTGAATAATCAATACTATATCTAGAAGGAAGACTATCATCTTTTATAATCGTAATAGCGTTTGAAGGACATACCCTTTTACAATAACCACAACCCTTACAATTTTCTAAAACATGTACACCTCTAAATTTCGGATTTAAAAATGGATGGATTTCAGGATATTCTTCTGTTACAGGTTTTCTAAAAAGATGTTTTAAAACCGTATAATGTCCTCTTAAAATAGCTTTTGTCGATAAATACAACTGTTTTAGCATTAAAACCTCACCAAAAATATAATTATTAAATTAATCATTGAAACAGGAATAATATATTTCCAAAATAGATTCAAAGTACTAAACTGAGTCAATCTAGGTAAAGTTGCCCTTATCCATATAATTGAAAATATAACTATTAATGTTTTTATAAATAACCAAATTGTTTGTTCAAAATATATTAGGTATGATGAAATAGGACAATTCCCCATAAAGGTATTAGAAATATATCCCCCAAATGGTGATAAATACCCTCCAAAGAATAATACAACTATTAACATTGACATCACAAATAATTCTGCATATTCTCCTAAAAAGAACATCGCAAAACGCATTCCAGAATATTCAGTATGATATCCGCATATAATTTCACTTTCGGCTTCTGATAAATCAAAAGGACAACGATTTAATTTAGCTAATGATGTAATGAAAAATACAATAAAGCCTAAAACATTCGAAAATATAATCCATTTATGAGATTGATATAAAACAATTTTATCTAAATCCATTGTTCCTGTAATTAATATTATTGATAACACGCTGAAAATAATTGATACTGAATAACTGGCAGTTAAAGCTAAACCTCTATAAGCACCAAGAATAGAATATTTATTATTACTTGAATATCCAGCTAAGAAATGAAAAATCATAGGGAATGAAGCAAAGAAGAAATATAACAAAATCCCAACAGAAGAATTTATCAAATGGAATTCTGAATTATATGGAATTAAGCACCATAGAACAATAACAGAAGCAAATGCCATAATTGGTGCCAATGTAAATAGAATTTTATCTGCATGTTTTAATTCAATATTTTCTTTACACAACAATTTAATAGCATCTGCAGTAGTTTGTAAAACACCCCATAAACCTACACGATTAGGACCTTTTCTTTGTGTAAAAAAGCCTAATAGTTTTCGTTCAATTAAAACTAAAGCAATTACTGTTAATACTAATAAAGAAATAATTATACAAAAAGCTATACCAGATGTAATAATAACAGCCAGTATTTTGGGTAACCAAGGTATTTCCATTAAAGTACATAATAAATAATTCATTACCTATCAACCTCCGGTAAAACTACATCAAGAGAGCCATATATAGCCATTACATCGGACAAATTCACTCCTTTTAAAACTTCTTTAAGAATTTGTGTAGAATAAAATGAACCTGTACGCCACTTTACTCGATAAGGCGTATCTTCGCCAACAGAATTTAAATAGCACATCGTTAATCCTCTTGGAGCTTCAACAAAAGAGTATATTTCACCAACAGGATTATTTAAGATTGGAACACGACTACATTCTATATTGGGTAACTCAATTGTCGTAAGATATTCTAAACATTGATTAATAATTGAAACAGATTCCCTTATTTCGTAAATTCTTACAATATATCGGCTATAACAATCCCCCTCAGATGACATTACAATATCGTATTCAATATCATCATACATAGGAGTATTCATTCTATAATCTTGTAAAATTCCAGATGCACGTAAATTTGGACCAGTAAGTCCCCAATCTAAAGCCTTTTTCTTTGAGATTACACCAATATCCTTTGTTCTTGAAATAAAAATAGGATTATCTGTAATTAAACTTTCATATTCATCTACTTTGAAATATATTTTTTCAACAATATTTTTTACTTCATTTAAATATATATCTGTATGCCGAACCCCACCAAAAGTAAAGTAATTATACATCAACCTCTGACCGGTAACTTTTTCAAAATAAGTAACTATATCTTCTCGTTCCCGAAAAGTATAAAACATAGGAGAAATTGCTCCTAAATCAAGTAAATATGTACCGAGCCATAACAAATGAGATGCTATCCTATTCAACTCTAAAAGCATAACTCGGATATAATTAGCATACTCTGGAACTTGAATATGGTTTAATATCTCAACAGCATTACAAAAAGCATATGAATAAAAGAAGCCACTTAAATAATCAACCCTATCAACCATAGGCAAATATTGAATATAATTCTTAGATTCTGCCATTTTTTCTAGACCTCTATGCAAATACCCTACATCAGGCTCAGCTGACAAAACTTTTTCGCCATCGAGTTCTAAAATCAAACGTAATACCCCGTGAGTAGATGGATGTTGTGGGCCTAAATTCAAACACATTTTATCCATTCCAAGATAACCTTTCATCTTTTAGCTCATAATTTTTTCTTAATGGATGACCAATCCAAGTAGAAGGCATAAATAATCGTTTTAAATTATTATTGCCAATAAAATTCACCCCGAATAAATCATATATTTCACATTCATCAAAATAAGCACTACTATAAATGCCAATAACAGAGTGAACCTCTGAATTTATTTTTATGGAGATATTTATTCTCTCATTCAAATATGTAGAAACAAGAGGATAAATAAGCTCTATATATTCTGAATAATCAATAGCAATAATTGATAGCAATATATCAAAAGATAATTCTGGAGTATGCTTTAAATAATCTAATATTTCAACGAGTTGATTATTCGTTTCAATTTTTTCTGAGAAGATAATCACATTAGGGAATTTATTCTTTATCATTTCTTGAATATTCATATTCATCAACCTTTCTAACTAATATCCCATCTTCTTCTTTTAAAAAGAGTTTATGCGATTCTAAAAACTCCTTTCTTGTTAATATTGATTCTTTTTTTATTTCTTTTTGTAGCTTTAAAATCGCATCAAAAAGGGCCTCTGGTCTTGGAGGACACATTGGGAGATAAATATCTACGGGTAAAATTTTATCAATACCTCTGACAACAGAATAACAATCTAACGCTGAAAACATACCGCCACCACATGTACAAGCCCCCATTGCTATAACATATTTAGGTTCCGGCATTTGTTGATACAATCTTAATAACAATGGTGCCATTTTATGAGTGATTGTACCTGCACAAATCAGTAAATCAGCCTGACGAGGAGAAGGCCTAAAAACTTCAGAGCCAAAACGTGCGATATCAAAATTTGAAGCTGATGCACACATCATCTCTATTCCGCAACAAGATGTGGCAAAGGTTAATGGCCAAATAGAATTTGCACGCCCCCAATTTAAGACAGCATCAATAGTTGTTATAATAAAATTCATTTTCTCTCCCCTATAAATTTTAGTTTTACCCCTAAAAATATTGAAAAAAGTAATAATAAAAGGAATATAATAATTACAGTTACTCTAAAACAAGAATAAGAAACGCAACAAATCATCAATGGGTATAAAAAAATAGATGATATTTCAACTATTAAAAACATAATTAGATAATTAAAATATCTAATATGGAAACAAATATTAGCAGATTTTATAGGTTTTAGACCACACTCATAAGTTGAAGATTTAACAGAATCTCTTTTTTTATAAGAAAATATAACACCTGCTAAAATCATAGCAACTGCAGTTAAGAAAGCTAATAATACAAAACAAGTTAAAAAAATAAGATTAAGCATAAAAATCCTCTATAAAATTTATCAAAAATTTGTTATAATTAATCCAATGAACAAGACTATAAAAATTATTTTATTTATATTTATATTTGCAGTATTTCAAAGCATTTGTTATGCAACAAATTTTGCAAGCATTGAATACGATGTACCTATTGATTACTCCAAAATTGATAAAAAAGCATTGGCTGATCAGGCTAATCTATTTTTTAATCACTTTGAACAAATTACAGATACAGAATATAGAAAAAAATATATTCAAGCTCTCTTAAATAGATATGCTGTATTATCAAAAATGGACCCTAGTGATCCTTTCTATTTTACAAGATTAGGAATTCTATATGATGAAATGGAAAATGAAACACTCGCAAAATCTAACTTTTATAAAGCAACAAATCTTGTACCAAATTATCCTTATGCAAGTTACTCTTTTGGAAATTTTTATTACAAAAGAGGGAATATCAGAAAAGCACTTGTTCAATATAAGTTAGCAGCAGGAATACCATACCCATATAGTTATGATAGATTTATGAAAATGGGTTCAATATACGAAAAATTAGGCAATTATAAATTAGCATTAAAAGAATACAAATCAGCATACCAAGAACAAAATGGACTTGAACTTTATAATAAAATCCTTCTCTTAGAGGACTTAAACTCAAAAAATATGTTGTATCATTAAAAAGTAAAAAAGTACAATGTAGGGGATGTGATGAAAAAGTTTATCTTACTTACAACCATATTTAGTTTATTTATACTTGGTCTTGCGGCAAATGCACAAGATGCATTCACTCCTTACAACTTAAAATCAAATGAAGTTTTAATGAATAAAGACTCATATAAAATTGATTTATTAGATCCGACAACAGCAACAAATAAACGAAACTGCCATTTCCCTGGATTTAGAGGAGCAAACCAAATGGCTGTTTATACTAAGAAGTTTGGATTAAGAACAAATACAAATGAATTTGGTACAGAGGCTATTGTTGTTGGAAATATTGTAACAGAAATCAGTGGCGCAGACTCTCTTATTCCTGAAAATGGTCTTGTTATAAGCGGTCATGGTAAAGCCAAAAACTGGATGAACAAAAATATAACAATTGGAACTAAAATATATGTAGATAAAGCAACCAAAACTTTAACAGCATATACAACTTCTGATAGTTATATTTATAGTGCGCAAAGCCAAATAAAGGAAGTTAAATATATTGTTAACAAATATATTCAATCTCATACAGGATATAATGCTGAAAGAACTCAACAATATATCCAACAGGCTGAAAAATATATTGATAAAGCTATCAAAAGTAGAATAAATGTAAAAAGATATTCAGAATTAGCAATCGAGTCAGCAAATACAGCATTGGCATCTGCTATTCCATATAAAAATGGAGAATTAAGAGGGGTATGGATAAGACCTACCTTTAAAACTCAAGAAGAAATTTGTAAAGTATTAGACTCACTTGCTCAAACAGGTATCAATACAATATTTATAGAAACTTATTATCATGGAATGACAATATTCCCAAGTACAACAATGGAATCAAGAGGTTTCTATAAGGTATATCCTGGATATGAAAACTTTGATGCTTTAGATTTTTGGATTCATGAAGCTCACAAAAGAAATATTAAAGTTTATATCTGGTTCCAAACTTTCTACATTGGAGCAGGAAACCCAGCAAATAATCCCAAAAATATAGTATCAATTAACCCATCTTGGGCTAATGTTACTAAGAGAGAATATGCTCAGAACAAACCAACACCATCAATTGCAGAGCACAATGGATACTTCCTTGACCCTGCTAACCCTGAAGTTCAAACATTCTTATTAGAATTATTATGCGAAATTATTCAAAAATATAAACCTGATGGTATTAACTTAGATTATATTAGATACCCACAAGCTATTGATCCTAAATATTCAGGTAGTGATTTATCAAGCTGGGGTTACACTAATTTCGCAAGAAAAGAGTACAAATCTATATATGGAGTTGACCCAGTAGAACTTACTCAATTTGAACCACTTTGGGAATCTTGGTGTGAATATCGAAGAGGTAAAGTTACAGATTTTGTTAGAAGAACTTCTAAGATTTGCAGATCAAATAATGTTGACTTAACTGCAGTTATTTTCCCTAATAGACAAGCTGCACTAGATATGAAACAACAAGATTGGAAACGTTGGTCAATAAACAATTATGTTGATGGCTTTACACCTATCTTCTTAACCTGTGATCCAGTTACTGCTTCAGGGTTAATGAAAGAAGTTTTAAACAATAAAGCACCTCAAACAAAATTATACGCAGGACTATTTATTACGTTCATGAACGGCGCAGAATCAGATTTAATTAAACAAATAAATGAATTAAGAAGTTTATCACTTGATGGATTTAGTATATTTGACTATGCTCATTTCAGTGAAAAATATATTCACCCATTAACAATAAGCATATGTAGTACACCAAAACCAGAGGCTAAACCCAGGAGTGAACGAGCAATAAAACAACAGAAAAAAGAACGAGCTAAAAAAGCTAAAAAGGCTAAAAAATATGAACGAAGAAAATTCAGATAATAAACCCAAACGTAAATTTTTAGGAATATTTTTCTCTTGTTGTAATGTATACGGAAGATTATATCAAAATAAAGACGGTACAGCCTATGTTGGTAGATGTCCTCGTTGTATGCGTTCAATAAGAGTACCAATAGATTCAAATAGCAGTAAAGGAACAAATAGGAGGTTTTTCCGTGCAGATTAATGACTTAAAAAAAGAAAATGAATTAATAGATATATTCTGTAGTTTAGCAGAAATCCCATCACCTTCATTACACGAAGAAAAAGTAATCGAATGGATCCAAAATTTTTGTCAAAAAAACAATATAAACTGCCAACTTGATGAATATAAAAATGTTTATATAAATATTGCACCAACTGATAACAATAAAGAATATATTATGCTATCTTCTCATATGGATGTTGTTGGCGACAACTCACCTGTTGAAATAGAGTTAGATGGAGATTTCATTAAAGCAAAAGGAAGAACTCTAGGTTCAGACGACAAAGTTGGCGTTGCATCTGCTCTTCTTTTAGCAAAAGAACTTGTTAATTCAGATATCAAACATGGCGGACTTGAAATTACATTTACAAGAGATGAAGAAACAAACATGTCAGGAATTGAACATGTTCAATTTGATAAAATTAATTCAACTTACGTATTAGTCTGTGATGCTGATAAACTTGCACAATTACAAGTATCAGGAGCTAGCTATACAAATGCTAAAGTTGCTGTAAAAACATTTATGGGCGGACATTCAGGTAATGATATTGGAGACAAAAACAGAGTGAATGCTGCAAAATTAATTGCAGAACTTGTTTATGACCTTCCTCAAGGGGTTTATTATCAAGATGAAACAGGCGTTATTACTTCATGCAATGTGGGAGCAATTATTGCTGGGGGGATTCAAAACGCAGTAAGCACATTAGTATCAGAAGGAATCAAATCTTCAGATTACATTACAGAAATTAATGAACGCTCATCAACAAACATAATTAACACAGATGCTAAAGCGACTTATTCAATCAGAAGTGCTAGTGTTGAAAAAGAAAATGAACTTAAAGAATTAATGAAATCCATTGTTAATAAATTCAATGAAAAATACAAAGATTTAGCTCAAGCAGAAATTAAATTTGAAATACATCTTCCTCCTTTTGAAAAAGTAGAAGATGATAGAATAGAAAAAGTTCATACAGCAGCTTGTGATAAATTAGGAATTCAAAACGAAATATCATCTTTCCATGCCGGAGCAGAGACACATATTTATGCACATCAGAAAAATAAAAAAGGTGAAAAATTTAGACCATTCTTATTAGGTCTAGCTGACATCTATAATATGCACTCAGCAAAAGAAAAGGTTGATTATAAATCATTTATCAAAGGATATGACATAATAAAAAATGTATTCCTTGAATTCAACAAATAGATTTGTATATAGAGCCTAAGCATTTATAACTGCTCGGGCTCTATTAAAATCAAAAGTTTTTCTTTCTTTTTCATCTCTTACATTACAGAATTTAGTATATTTTATTAATTGTTTATCTGTTTTACAATCTGAAACTAATCGTTCCATAAGATCTAATGCAGGTTTGCTAATTCGTTCTGAAGAATCACTATTATCAACTTTTAAGCTATTAATAACAGGAGCAACAGTCTCTGGCTTATATGATTTAGCAAGTAATCCATTTATAGCAATATTTTGCAAATCACTATTTAAATTATAATCACCTTTAGAATTTTTAAGCTTACACGCGTTTGTTATATCAGCAGCGACTGGTAAGGACATACCACGTCTCTTTAATCTATGAACAAAATTCAAAGAATCTGAATCAAATCTACTACTTGCCTTTGTTGGATTTGAAGTAACTGTATTCATTAATATAGGTAAATCATCAAAAGATTCTCCAGAATTTATCAATTTCATAACAACAGCATTTTTCTGTGGGGAAAAGACTTCATTTCCCTTTTTATCAGTTGTTTTAGAATAATTTAATATCATTTTAGCTTTATAATTTTTATTTGAAGGATATCGATTTAACGCATCATAACCAATTACCAATAATGAATTATCAACAACTTCATCACCATTTGATTGAGTAAGCTTACTACCATTATAAATATCAGATAATTCTCTTACACTATGAATTTCATTATCAGCCATAAAACAATTCATCAATAATGGAGATAATTCTCGCTTATCATCTTTATTTATCAAGCAAGCATTAAGAGCAACATCCCTTAAATTATCAGATTTATACTTATCATTTAAATATTGTTTAAACTGTTCAACATCTTCATTGTTAACAATATTTGGAATTTGATTTTTATAAGAAATAGCATTTTCACTTATTACATATTCCCTTGGGGGTTCAGATATTAATCTGTCATAATTTCCTAATCGATAATTTATATTCACAGGATCTTTATACTGTTTTTCAGGAATAACATCATCGTCATCATAATGATAATAACCGGCAGAAAGAGTATCTCTTTCATCATCAAATAATTCATCATCTCTAAATGAAGAATATAAAACTTCATTTTGTTTATTTTCCGGTTCTTCCATATCTATATGAAAAGAAATTGCCCTTTGAGAATAAGGTAACTGTAAACCTTTTGTTTTATATATAGATATACTTGTATTATCTTTTACATTATTAGTTTCTTTATTAACCTTATTTGACTTAAAATTAATATTATTTGCATTAAAATTTAATTTGTTGATTGATACCATAGCTTTACCTCACAATAGAGATAAAACCAATAAAAATATTTTTTGCTATTAAATTATTGCCCCGTGGCTTGCATCTTGGACACATTTTGCATATTTTGCTAAATAGCCTTTTTTAACTTTTAACTCAAAAGGTTTTAATTTTGTACGTCTTTCATTTAATACTTCATCTGAAACCATAACATTAAGAGTTCTATTTGGGATATCAATAACAATCTTATCTCCGGTTTCAATTAATGCAATATTTCCACCATTAGCAGCCTCTGGACAAATATGTCCAACACATATTCCACGAGTACCGCCAGAAAATCTACCATCAGTAATCAAAGCGGCTTTAGTTCCTAATCCTTTACCTACAAGTAAAGATGTTGGAGCCAACATTTCACGCATCCCAGGAGAACCCTTAGGGCCTTCATAACGAATTACAATAACATCTCCTTCTTTTATCTCATCGTTTTCTAAAGCAGCCATAGAGTCTTCCTCTGAATCGAAAACCTTAGCAACGCCTTCAAAATAATAACAAGATTCATCAACACCTGATATTTTTATAACAGCACCATCTGGAGCAATATTACCATATAAAACTCCAAGACCCGGTTGAGTTGTTATAGGATTATTAGGAGAATGAATAAGATTTGAATCATACCAAACATCTTTTACAATATCTTTGATTCTTAAACCAGTAACCCCAATTGTATTATTAAATTCAGGTAAGTTTTCTGATAACACTCTTAATAAACCTGAAATACCACCTGCATTATGAAAATCAACCATATTAGGTAATGCTGTTGGATCAAGTTTTACAATCTGCTTAATTTTAGATGTTAATTCTTCAAAATCATTTAATTTTAAATCAATACCACCGGCATGAGCTACTGCCAATAAATGTAAGAACGAATTTGTTGATCCGCCTAATGCATAATCACAAAGAATAGCATTTTTTAAAGAATCCATAGTAATAATATCTAATGGACACAAATTTTCTTTTACGAGTTCGACTGCTCTATAACCGCTATCAAAAGCAATTCTTTTTTTCTTAGCAGAAACAGCAGATGCCGTTGCACACTCAGGCAAACTCATACCTAATACTTCTGTTAAGCAAGCCATTGTATTTGCAGTATATAAACCTTGGCAAGAACCAACAGAAGGACAAGCTTCTTCTTCTAAATTATGTAATTGTTCCTCTGTTATCTCACCATTTCTATATTTTCCAACAGCTTCAAATGTGCTTTTAATAAAACTTGTTTTTTCACACTGACATTCACCTGCAAGCATAGGACCAGCTGTTACAATAATAGTTGGAATATTTAGCCTTACTGCAGCAATCAACATCGCAGGAGTAATTTTGTCACAATTAGACAATAAAACAAGGCCATCAAGTTGATGAGCTTCTGCAACAGTCTCAACACAATCAGCAATCAAATCTCTTGATGGAAGAGAGTATCTCATACCCTTATGCCCCATTGCAAGACCATCGCAAACAGCAGGAGTCCCAAAAATAAAAGCTTGACCTCCAGCAGACTGAATTCCTTTTTCAATCTGACGTTCTAAATCTCTCATTCCGACATGACCTGGTACTATATCAGAAAAAGAACTTGCAATACCAATAAAGGGTTTATCAATATTCTTCTTACTAACTCCTGTTGCATATAAAAGAGCTCTATGAGGAGCTCTTGCTACGCCTTTTTTTATTGTATCACTTCGCACTTTTATATTCACCTTTTCTTATAGAGATAATGTTATAATCATCATCCCACTCTATTTCACCATCTATATCAAAATTATGATATTCATAAACATTGTTAATTAACTGTGGAGCAAATAGCCCAATTTTAGCCAAACGTTTAACAATTTTATTTAATAATGTTGTACTACCAGCTAATGTTCCATCAGCAGATGTAGCTTTTATACCATCATAATAAATTTTCTCATCAGCAAAAATTGCAGCTTTTTTGCTACTACCTGTAATTGGTAAAGCATCACTCATCAAAAGTATCTTATTTATAGGTTTAGCCTTGAAAACAAGTCTTAAAACATCATCACTTAGATGAACACCATCAGCAATAATTTCTGTATAAATATTATCATTAATCAATGCTGATAAAGCTGTTGAATAACCTCTATGAGATACTCCCTTCATTGCGTTGAATAAATGAGTTACACCAGAACAATCATCTAAATTTCCGCCTACACAATGTCCAGCCTGAATTTTAATATTTTTATCTTTCAAATAATCAATTAACCCTTCATCTAATTCAGGAGCTAACGTAACTATTTTAATAAAATCATCTTCAATTCTTTGATATTTTTCAATTGTCAAAGGTTGGAAATGTTCATAATTATGAATTCCCTTTTTTTCAACATTTATAAAAATACCCTCTAAATGAATGCCTAATATATCAGCACAATCGTCACGTTTTTTTTGAGCCGCTTCTTTTATAACTGCAACTTGACGTCTTATGTTAGCAAAAGAATCTGTAACCAAAGTTGGGAAATACCCCCCAATACCATTTTTTAGTAATTCTCTTGATGCAAACATCATCTCACCAACATTTGCAGTATTAAAATCTACATCAAATGCACCGTGAATATGCTGATCAACAAGTAAACGAGTTTTCATCTCAGCTTCCTTTTTATACTTCGAAAACTTTTCTTGCTTCTTCTCTATCATCAAAATGAATAGTCTTATCTGCTAGAATTTGATAATCTTCATGACCTTTACCAGCAATAACAACTACATCATTTTCTTTCGCAATTTCTTTTAATAATGCAATAGCCTTGCCTCTATCAGCTTCAACAGTTATATCATTTACAGATTTAAATCCTGCTAAAATATCAGTAATAATTTGTTGAGGATCTTCACTTCTTGGATTATCTGAAGTAACAATAACTTTATCTGCTAACTGTTCTGCAATAGAACCCATTTTAGGACGTTTAGTTGCATCTCTATCTCCACCGCAACCAAATACACAAATCAAGTTACTACCTTCTGGAGTAATTTCTCTTGCGGCATTTAAAACATTTTGTAATCCGTCAGGAGTGTGAGCATAATCAACAATCACAAGTGGATGATGAACAACTACTTCAAAACGGCCAGCAACACCTTTAACGGGTTCTAATGCTTTAATTGCATTATCTAAGTTTAGATTCATAGCATAAGCAACTGTTAATGCAGCTAATACATTATAAACACTAAACATACCATTCATAGATAAATGAACAGAATATGTTTTATCAGGAGTTACACAATCAAAACTTACTCCTTTAGGTGAAAATTCAATATTTTTTGCTTTCAATGTAGCATCATTTTTTACACCATAAGTAAATAATTTTACTCCATCTGCTAAAACATTTTTAAATCTTTCAGCATAAGAATCATCAATATTTATAACAGCTACATCACCAGCTTTTAATCTTTCAAACAACATAGCTTTTGCATTGAAATATCTGTCCATAGTAACGTGATAATCTAAATGGTCTTGAGTTAGATTAGTCATTACCGCACAGTTATATTCACAAAAACCAACTCTATTTTGAACTAATGAATGAGAACTAACCTCCATCGCAACATTTTTAATTTTAGCCTCATCTTTTATCATTTTCAATGTATGTTGCAATTCTGGAGCTTGTGGAGTTGTATGTTTTGCTTCTTTATATTCTCCGTCAGAAGATAATTTATAACCCAATGTTCCAATTAATGCACACTTATCACCAGATGACTCCATAATTCTTTGAACTAAGTGAGTAACAGTTGTTTTACCATTAGTACCTGTAACACCTATCATATTTAAATCTTTAGATGGAGAACCATAAAATTGGTTTGCTAAACCAGCAATTGACTGTTCAGCTGAATTTACAATTATCTGTGGAACATTTAAATCTAATTTAGTTTCGCACATAATTGCAACAGCTCCTTTATTAATAGCATCTGAAGCAAAATTATGTCCGTCAACATGTTCACCTCTTAAACATACGAATATGTCACCTTTTGAGGTAGTTTTAGAATTATAGTTGATACCTGTTACATCAACATCTTCAAAATTATATTTTTCAACAACTTCAACATCCTTAATTAATTCTGACAGTTTCATTTTGTAAATTCTCCTTTGTTGTCCTTGCATTATGTTTGTCTGGAGTCAAGTTCATAATACTTGCTACCTGAGATGCTATAGCTTTAAATATAGGAGCTGCAACAGTACTACCCCAAATTTCTCCACCTTGAGCAGAGTCAACTACAACATATATTAATACTTGTGGATCTGTTGCAGGTAGATACCCTACAATAGATGTATATAATTTATTTGTATATCCTGAATCATTTTCTTTTGGTTTATGAGATGTCCCTGTTTTTGCTGCGATATAATAATCCTGCATTTTAATTGGTGAATTACCGGCTTCAATACTCTTAGTCAATAATTTAGTTACAACTTTTGCTGTTTCAGGTGACATAACTTGAACAGATTTTATTTTAGTAGCAGCTTCTTCAGGAGAATACTTAATAACGTGAGGAGTAACACGAACTCCGTTATTAGCAATTGCAGAAACAGCTGACACCATTTGAATTGCAGTAACAGATGAGCCATAACCATAACCCATTGATGCATGGTCAGATACATCCCATTTACTTGCAGGCTTTAACAAACCAATAGATTCGCCTGGTAAATCAATACCTGTTTTATGTCCAAAACCGAATTTTTCAAGGATATCATGATATTCACTTGAACTCATTGTTTGGGCAATCTTTACCGCACCAACGTTACTAGAATGTTGGAAGAAATATACTAAATCGATTAAACCAGGAGCTCCTCTTTGTTTGTAGTCATAGTTAGAGATTGTCCACCAACCAACTTTTATTTTACCTGTATCGTTTATTTTTGTATGTTCATTAATCTTACCTAATGCTAAAGCTGATGCAACGGTAATTGTCTTGAAAGTAGATCCAGGAGGGAAAATATCGGTCAAAGTCCAATTTTTAGTTTGAATCATTGATGCAGATCTATAATGATTTGGATCATAGAATGGATAAACTGCATACGCTAAAATTTCCCCATTTTTAGGATTCATAACAATAACAGCACCACGTTGAGCTTTAAACTTAGATACTGCTAAATCTAATTCACGTTCTGAAATATGTTGAATAGCAGTGTCGATTGTTAAAGTAACATCTTCACCTTTTAAAGGTTCAGTTGCTGCAACCGGATCGGTTGAAAAAGTATAAATAAAATTACCTGATGGAGTCTTTTCAATATTAGGTTTTTGAGTAACATGCTCCAATTTATCTTTAGCAGTAAACTCAACCCCTGCAGAAACATCAGCGTCTAAATTATAATACCCTAGAACATGAGAGGCTAAACTGCCTTGAGGATAAACTCTTATACTTTTCTTATCAACTGGAATTTCTCGCAAACATAATTTTGCAATAGCATCTCTTTCTGATTTTCCAACTCCTTTTTTAAGCAAAATAACTGTTTGATTTTTATCAGCTTCAAATTTTGCTAATAAAGTTGCTGGCTGCATTTTCAAAATAGGTGCTAATGCTTTAGCTAATTCTTCTTTAGTGTGAATTTTGTCATCAAAGTCTTTAGGCCTGGCATACACATCATAGTAAACCATATCGGTTGCCAATTTTATACCATTTCTATCATAAATATCACCACGCATTATAAAAGAGCTTGATGTTCTTTGACGTTTAGCTTTTGCACGGTAATGTTTAATATCTAAAATTTGGATACAGAACAAATGGCAAATAAGAAGTAATGCAAATAGTGCAAAACATATTTGCGTCTTCCCAAGCCTTTTATTAAATACCTTAATTCTTTGATCTTTTATTTTAAATAAATCATCTCTCACATCATAAATTCTACCACAACCATATAATCTTGAAAAAACTTTAAAAATAATTTACAGAACTACATAATTATCTGTGATAAATTTTAAATATGAGCGTTCAATATGTACCATTACATTTGCACACTGAATATTCTCTTTTAGACGGTGCAATCAGAATTAAAGACCTTTGCAAATTTGCAAAGGAAAACAACATGCCAGCAGTTGCAGTAACTGACCATGGTGTTATGTATGGTGCATTAGATTTGTATATTGATGCAAAAGAAGCTGGTATAAAACCAATTATCGGATGCGAATTTTATGTCCACTCAGGCGATATAACTGAAAGAGACCAACATAATAACCCTCGTTATCACTTAATTTTATTAGCAAAAGATAATGAAGGTTACATGAACCTTGTAAAACTTGCCTCTGACGCTGCTTGTAAAGGGTTTTACGTAAAACCACGTATTAACTTTGAATTATTAAAAGAATATTCAAAAGGTTTAATATGTTGTTCAGCATGTCTAGGTGGCGAAGTCCTATGTCACCTTAAAAAAGGTGATTACGAAGGCGCAAAAGAAGTTGCACAAAGATATAAAGATTTATTTGGAGATGACTATTATATTGAGCTTCAAGATCACGGATTGGAAGACCAAAAAAGAACTAACCCTGATTTAATCAAGTTAGCAAAAGAACTTGATATAAAAATGGTCATTACAAATGACTCACACTATTTAAAAAAAGAAGATGCAGACTGGCATGACACATTACTATGTATGCAAACTCAGTCATTAAAATCTGAAGAGAACAGATTTCATTTTCCTAATAACGAATTTTATGTAAAAACAGTTGATGAATTAAGAGACGCTTTCCGTTGGATGGATTCTGATACATTTGATGAATGCATAAAAAATACAGTTGATATTGCAGAAAAATGTCATGTAACTATTAAATGGGAAGCACCTCTTCCTGATTATAAAGTTCCTGCTGGATATGACACAGAATCATATTTAGATTTCTTAGTAAATGAAGGTTTAAAAAGAAAGTATGGTGAAGAAAACATTAATGACGAATTAATGGAACGTGTAAGATACGAACTTGGTATTATCCACAAAATGGGATTCTCTGCATACTTCTTAATAACTTGGGACTTCATTCATTATGCAAAAACTCATGATATTCCGGTAGGTCCAGGTCGTGGTTCCGCAGCAGGTTCAGTTGTTGCCTACGCACTCGATATTACAGACCTTGACCCTATCAGACACCATCTATTGTTTGAAAGATTCTTAAATCCAGAACGTTTCAGTATGCCAGATATTGATACAGACTTCTGTATTGATAAACGTGGCGACGTTATTGACTATGTTGTAAAAAAATATGGTGAAGATAAAGTTTGTCAGATTATTACCTTCTCAACACTTGCGGCAAGAAACGCAATGAAAAGTGTTGCTCGTGTATTTGGTATTGAATATGCGAAAAGTAATAAACTAGCATCAATGATAGCAACAGATGCTAAAAATATTGATGCAGCTCTACAAGAAGGAATGGAATTAAGGGAAGAATATGACAAAGACCCAGAAGTTAAAAAGCTTGTAGATACTGCTAAATGCGTAGAAGGTATTAAATGTGGTATTGGTATGCACGCTGCGGGGGTAATTATCTCATACAAACCTCTTGACCAAATCGTACCAGTTCAACCTTCAAAAGACGGTATCATCATTACTCAATACCACAGAGAAATTCTTGAAAAATTAAAACTGTTAAAAATGGACTTCTTAGGCTTAAGAAACCTTACAATGATTCATAAAACAGTTAATTTAGTAAAACGTTGTCAAGGAATTGATGTAGATATTAACCATATTCCTCTTGATGACAAACCAACTTACGATATGCTAGTTCGAGGTGAAACGGTTGGGGTATTCCAGCTAGAATCCTCAGGTATGACAAGTCTTGTAAAAAAATTAAAACCTGACGTATTTGAAGATTTAGGTGCGTTAGTTGCACTATTCCGACCAGGTCCATTAGGTTCAGGCATGGTTGATGACTTCGTTGAACGTAAACACGGTCGCCAGGCAATTACATATGCTCACCCTAGATTGGAACCTATTCTTAAAGACACATACGGAACAATGGTTTACCAAGAACAAATCATGCAAATCTTCCAAGTTATGGCAGATTATTCTCTTGGTCAAGCGGACCAAGTTCGTAGAATGATGGGGCACAAAGACCCTGAAGCAATGGCTGCTCAAAAGGATAAGCTAATTGAAGGATCTGCAAAGTATGGAATGAAAGCAGAAGATGCGACAAAACTATTTGAACAAATTCAAAACTTCGCTGCATACTGTTTCAATAGAGCTCACTCATCAGCATATGCATTTGTTGCATATCAAACAGCATATTTAAAATGTCATTATCCTGTTGAATATTTATCATCATTACTTTCAAGTGTTTCAGGGGATCAGGATAAAACACAAGCATATATTGAAGAAGCTCAAAAATATGGAATCAAAGTTCTTCCACCTGATGTTAACAAATCATTCTTAGAATACGCACCAGACGGACATAACATAAGATTTGGTCTTGCAGCTATTAAACAAGTTGGCGAAAGTGTTGTTGAAGAAATTATAAAAGAAAGAGAAGAAAACGGAGAATACAAAGATATATTTGATTTCTGTAAGAGACTTGACCCCAAACATGTCAACAAAAGACTTCTTGAAGGGTTGATAAAAGCAGGAGCATTTTCAACAATTGAAAAAAGTAGAAAACAACTACTTGATAATATGGAACATATAATTTCATCTGTATCAAGAGAAGCTAAAGCAAGAGAAATGGGACAAGTAAGTTTATTCTCAGCACTACCTGAAGATGATAGCTTTGCTGCATCACAATTCCAACTAGGTGGTTCTGATGAAGAATTTGATGACAAACAAATTCAAATGTTTGAGAAAGAATTCTTAGGTTTCTACGTAACCTCACACCCACTTTTCTCTATTAGAGATAAATTACCATTTTTAATGACACATAAAATTTCAGAATTAAAAGATAAAGATAATGATACACCTGTTACAATATGTGGGCTTGTTACAACTGCAAGACAGATTCCAACAAGAAAAGATCCTACAAAGTTTATTAAATTCTTAACTATCGAAGATTTAACAGGAAAAGTTGAAGCTGTCGCATTTAACAAAACTATTCAAGAATATGGAGACTTTTTGCAAACAGAACAAAAAGTTATTATTTCAGGAAAAGTTCAGCATAGGGAAGAAGATCAAACAAGTGTTCTTATTGATAATGTTAAACCTGTAGATAATTCTAATCTTGTAACTATTACTATTAAAGATGAGCTAAAATATGAAGAATTATGCGCAATAAAAAATATTCTTGCAGCTCATCACGGTTCAGACCCTGTATTATTTAATGTACTAGAAACAAACGATAGAATACTTACAGCATCAATGTTTTGGGTTTCAGCATCTAGTGATTTAATCAACCACCTAAAAAAACTATTTGATGAAAAGATTGAAGTTTCAATTAAATCAATGGATACTCCAACAAAAAATGAAGAAACTATTGAGGTGTAAGTAATTTTATTTTATCAATTGTTAGTTGCAAACTATTTAATCTTGAATTCACTGCAAAGATTAGCTTAGTTAAATTTTTTAATAATAGTTTTTTATCCTTAAATTTAGGTTTACCAAGCCAAGAACGACCTTGCGATGATTCAATAAAACATTCCTTAAAAATCTTAATTTTATCTAAAGCTGATACCGAAATTAAATCTCTAACATCGGCTAAATATATGTATAACTCACCTAATATAATTCTAGAGCGAGATATATTATCAGCTTTTATAAAATCCATCAAACTCATCAATATTTTTGATAAATCATCATAATAACGAATTAATTTTTGTTTTTTCTTCAACAAACCACTTGTTAAAACCTTCATTGATTGCTGATACCCTAAATCTATTAAATTATTTCTCATAGCATCAGACATATTCAAATCTAAAATTATAACATTACCTGTATTAATCTTTATATAGTCATAATCATCTCTATTACCATAACTACAGATAATATGATCAGTCGCAGCTGATGTCATACAACTATATATTGCATTAAAGAAATCTATTGCATTATTTTCAACTTGTTCATATTCACCTTCTAATCTAAATTCTAGAATTCTGTTTGTGCCAAGTTTCAAATTTTTAGATAACTTCCAAAGTGGAATACTCTTTAATAAATCACCGTCAACCAAACGTTTTCCATTTAATTCAACTGGAGTCATTAAACCTGGCATACTGCAAGATATTCTTACTGCCTCAGCTATCTCAAAATCAGGGGTTTCCTGTTTTGAAAATTCATTACACTTAAAAGTTAATAAGTCAGTTGTATATATCAATAGATTTTTTTCTAAATCAGCAAAAGTAACAGGTTTATTTTTACCTTTTTTATAAGATTTACCATAAACTTTTTTTTCAACATTTTCTCTCACCCATTGAGTAAAAATTTCCCCTTTACTTAAAGCAAAATCTTTACCGAAACTTAAATTTATATCTCTAAAAAGTTCAAAATTAACTTTCATAAAGATATCTTTAATTTCTTCGTATGAGTAACCAACAGCAACAAAAGCTGCAATAATTGCACCAACAGAAGAACCAACTAAAGTATCATACTTGATTTTCATTTCATATAAAGCACGAATAGCACCTACGTACGCAAAACCACGAACTGCACCACCGCCAAATATACAAGTATAAATATCTTCTCTAGCCATAACTCAATTATT
>CALUUV010000014.1 GCA_944324055.1 Candidatus Gastranaerophilales bacterium
GTGATTTAGGACTTTCCATTGATATGGCAACTGGAAAAATTAAAGGTCTTGATGAAGCACAACAAAGAATGTTGCAAAGACAGCTTAAAATTAAAACTGCATCTGCTGAAGCAAATTTCAGTGCCGCTAGAATGGAAGCATCTGCTGCTACTGAGAAAGTTCTTGGAAAAAGAAATGTTTATGGATATTTTTCCCCAATGGATTTTGGTTGGCCAAGTTCTTCAAAAAGTGTTTCTCTTGCAAATAAATGGAACTCAAGTTCCTTGGAAAGTAAAAGAGAAGTAGCATGGGAAATGATAAAAAATGCTACTTCAGATAGTGAGATAAAAAACTGGGAAACACTTGCTACTACTCTAGATAAAATGATTGCTGCACAAGAAGAGCTTAATCTTTTAAGGGAAATTGGGCATAAGAGTGAAAAAGCTTATATCGAAGAATTAAAAAATCGTTCTAATGATGAGTTGGCAAAAGCATCTAAAAAAAATATAGAAGAAGCTAAAAGGTTATCTGAAGTTAACGATCAAAAAGTTGCAGCTAGAAATTTTAAGAATTCAGATGACACAACTAAACTTTTAATATATGATGTTTTTTTATCTGAATTTAAAAATAAAAAAGCAGAAGATCTTGCAGAAATTGAGAAGATAAATAAGGAGCTTGCTAGGTTACAAAAAGAGAAGTTTGAAGTAGAAAAACTTTTACCTGATTTTAACATACCTGACTTGAAAAATGAGTATCTAAAAATTGGTGATGAAATAATTAAATTGGATAAAAAAAGAAGTGATTTAGCTTTAAATCAGGTAAAATGTGAATCTGAAATTTTAAAGTATGAGGAATTGATAGCTGAAATCAAAAAGAAAAATTCTGATTACTATGCTGTACAAAAAGATTCTTTGAATCAAGAGATAAATTTAGCTGATATGAAGCTAAAAGGTTTAGATGATGAAGTAGCAAAACAGAAGTTACTTTATGATATTAAATCTAAGGGAATAATGCTTGATGAAAAAGAAGTTGAAACTATTATTAAAAAACAGAAGGAACTTGGAGCTTTAAACTTAAAGCAGGATTTAAAAGGTCAGGCTGAAAGTTTACAAATACAGGCAATGAAAGCAGCTGGAAAAGGAAAAGAAGCTGCACAGTTAGAAGCAATTAGAAATGCTGAAAAGATAAAAGGGTTAAAACTTACCGAAAAAGAAATTGAACAGGTTAAGAAACTTTCAGATTTACAATATGAATTGGGTGCAGTTTTTCCAAGTATTCAAGTTGGTCAAGGCACTATTACTAACGAACTGGCAAGAAGAGGTGGATTTGCATCATCAGTTGTAACTGATACATCTTTGGATGTAAATACACAAATCTTAGCTGTACAAAAAGCACAAGAAAGTCTTTTAAAGCAAATTGACGCTGAAATTAAAAAATTAGGAGTTATCGCTTAAAATGCCATTAAATACAACTACAAAATCTTATCAAGGTTTTACACACAGTGTAACTGGACAAGGACATACAGTTACTGAAAAATATGTCGGTGGAAAAGAAGCATGTGTTGAGTTGATGGATCAATATAAAGTTGGTCAAGTATCTTCACTAGGCACATTGATGTCAATAAAAGTTTCACAAGAAGATGGTCCAGTATGGGCATGTGAATTGGAATGGGGCATTGAATATGATTCAGAAGGTAATCCATCACCAGGAGGATCATCTGGGCCTACTGAATCTTCATTAACGGTTAGAATGTTGTCTTTACCTTTGGAAAATCGCACGAATTATCTAACAAACTGGAATTACAATTTAATTGGGTTAGGAACTGATGTTGTTCCTGATTGGTGGGAAACTGCCAGTGATTTAGTGATAAGTGGTGAAACTGATGCGACAACTTATCGATGGATAAAAGAAGCATCAGAAATACCTTTAGAAAAAACAGATGGAAAATCATGGAAAATGTTGAAAGAAAAAACTATGCCTGGTGTTGAAACTTATGATTTTCCTATCTATGAACTTACTGAAATCGGGAAGCATTCTACACAAAACCAAGCTGGTTGGGCTGTAGCAGAAAGAAGTGGATTGATTGCAACACCTGAAAATGGCGATTTTGGTATCACTGATAAGTTAAGTGGAGATTGGCTTTGTGAAGGTGGTTCTGTAAGCTATGATGGTAAGTGGTGGATTGCTACTTGCACTTATGCACATTCACCTGATGGCTGGGATAAACGCCTTTATGAAGAACTACATCCAAACAAAGATAAATGAGGAGAATGAACAATGGCAAATCTTTTACCTAGAAAACCTAAAGCTGGTGACAGAACCTTACAAAGCATGTACGATGCTATATGTAACATTATCGACTATCTGCCAACGTTAGAAATTCGTGGAGATAATAGAACGATAAAGGTAAATTCTTTCGGCACCGGTAAGACAATTGAGGCAATTAAGTATAATTCAAATGTGGCAGGTGGATCATCTGGTGTTACTGTAACACCAGATTCACCAGTTCCCGCTATTGTAAAATCTGGCACTGACCTTACTGGTTATACTGTTGATATATATGCTAATGGTTATGATCAAGCAAAAACATCAACAGCCATTGCATTTCTTCTTCAAGGTAACGCGCAATTACAGACAATTCCGCCAGAAACAAAAATTATTGTTTTTCCATATAATGGAATGCTTGAAACCCTAGGATAAACAAAATGAGTAACCGATATTTTCTTTTTCAGAATCCTTTTAATAAAAACATGATATATACAAATGTTGATTTCTATGGTGGTGACACTGATGTAGAAAATGAGAATTATTTTATTAAAATTCCTTTTTTATGCTTAAGACGCTATAATAATAGTTGGTCAGAAAATTCTTCAAAAGTAGCAGGAGCAATGTATTATATCAAACAATTTGATAAACTTTATGTCGAATTAAGTGAAAAATTTGTAGGAATTAACCCCTTTTCTTTCACCTATTTAAATAATAAACCTGTATTTTTTGATTACGAAAGAACAGGTTATTTATATTGGGGAAAGTCAAGAAATTTTCCTGATTCACCCGAGATAGAAGATGAATGGTTATATGCATATGATTATGATTATGACTTTCAAAACTTTTTATATGATAATATTCAAAAAACCCTTGCTAGTGATTTTGATGGAACGAGAACAGGAGAACCAGTGTTAAAACCAAATAACACCTCAAGGGCATATAGACCAAATATTACTGGAAATCCTTCGCTTGGAAATATATACACATCTCGAACTGATACAGGTTCAAATGCTGCAACTATGTATAATGTGAATATGTTTTACTTCGGGAATACACAGTTATATACAAGAGCTGAAGATGCTGTTGATTTAACACCTTCAGATAAACGTGAATTTTCTTATGATGTTGCTGGGAAATGGATTAATAAGAGTGGAGAGAAAATATATATTGGAACACCAGTATTTAAATTTCAGAGCGGAGATTTAAGCGCTTTATGCTATGCTTGTCGAAATACTTCTTATAAAAAAGAAAATTTTATTCTCCCTATTGAAGGAGATGATGAACATCAAAACGAAATTCAAAGAGAAAGAACAATTTTAGCAGATACATTTGATGGTTCAGGTTATTTATATGAAGAAATAGTTGAAAGAAAAAAAACGTGGACTGGAACGAATTATTATATTTCTAGTGATACTTTTTATGCGTTTGGATTTGATCAACAAGAAGAAAATGGCGGATACTGGAAAACAACTAATCTTGTAACAAAGAATAAAATTTTAGATGAAGATACTGTTGCAGATTCACTATCATTTGTTTCTATTGATGATTCAATTAATAAAGAAAATATGACAATAACATATTCTGGATCAACGATTGAAAAGAATCTATTACAAAAAAGTGAGACGGTTTTTCAACAAAATTTTAAACAATATGTTTTTAAAAATCCAAGTGTAAATTATCATTATGATATTGAGGATGAAGAAGATGAAACTATTCTATAAATTACCACAAAATCTTTATGTTGATGTAGGATTTAATAATTCTCTGGCCATAGTTAATAACTTTGAAGTATATGTATTAAGAGAAACAGAAGATGGATCTGAAACTAGGTTTCTTTCTTTAACATATCAGGATAACAAATATTTTTTTCCTTATGATAAAGATTGGATTTTAGATAACTATAGCCCGTTATATTTAGAAAAACTAGATGGATCATATGAATGTAAGTTAATAAACTTAAAAAGAGAAGATGGAAAGGTTTATGGTTATCCATGGCAGAGTTTTAAAACTGTAAATTACTATTGGATGAGTGATCTTTTATATAACAACCCCACTCTTTCACAATTTGACTTTAGAGAGATGGAAACAGAAGATGGTCAATACGTTATATTTTTTTCAAACTGTGGATGTGATGTACAAAATTCACATAAAGCAAAGGCAGTTCCTTCAATCTATTCATCAAAAGAAAATATAAGATTGGTTTTGACGGAAAAAGAAAATTATGATAAAGAATTAGGTGCATATTATGAAGAATATAACAAAATAAAATTTCTTGATGATAGAATTTTTTATGTTTTAGACGGAGATCTTTCATATTTTCATTTTCATGATTTAGAAACAGGAAACAGCACATTCAGAATAAAAACTAAAAATGTTTCTAGATATCTAGGAAGTTCTTGTTTTTACCTATTAAGTAACAATAAACTAATATGGAAAAACACAGAGATCTCTCCTCCTTCTGGGTATAGTTTGGAATACGATTTGATGACAGTTGAGCGCTGGGATGCGGAAAATCCTTTATATTCACTGACAGTTTACAAAATACCACCTTGGAACGGTTCCAAGGCCAAATATGTTTTTGCCTTTGGATCAACTCTGTTTTTCAAGTTAGATACTCTATCGACTATTGAATATAATGAAACTGAAAAAAAATGGCAAGTCTTTGATACTTCTAGAAATATTCAATACGAATATGCTTATGACGGTGGACAGTTAGATAATTCAGTAACACATCATTTTGATTTTGTAGGTACCTTAAATGAAGGCGATAAGCAAGAAATATCTGAAGGATTTGATCTTTCTCTTTTTACTAAGTATTCAATGCTGGTTAGTTTAGATTCTCTTCCAGTTGAAGAAAACTATGCTGACAAATTCAAAGAAATTGTAATGAGTTATAAAAGAGAGACTGGTTTCACTGACACTTATATATTTGATCAACCTTACTTTATATAGGAGCTATTAAAATGGATTTAAAAGATATTCAAGGTTTTTATATAAATGAAAATATGCCACAAACTTGGGATGATCTAGATTGGGAGAATCCTAAAATAAATGATCCAAGGTACTTATATTCCTTATATCAAGCTATAGTAGAAAGAGTGACTAAAGATAGACAGAATCCGGTGCTATTTTTAGATCAAAAAAACTGTTTTTTAGCGATTGAAAACTTTAATTTTAGAAACGATGTTCCATACACTTTTAAGTATTTTAAAATTCTTTATGCTTATATACTTAGTTGGCTTCAAGCGTTTAATAATATAGATAGAATAGGTGATGTTTTTACATTCGAAAACAATAAAAGATTAGTGAATTTTAACAATTTAAGCTATACTTCAAGTGAGATGTCAAATATCCTAGGATATGATTTTAGAGAAATTCCAAAAGCTTTTCAACCTTTTGAGTATTATGGTAAGTTTTTAAAGGGAATGAAAAAGGCTATTCAGGCGATGAAGTGGATTTATTTTCCCTTGATAGTTGCTGGAAGTAACAGAGAAAGCGGAAATTCAAACGGAAGCTATAAAGTTGATGATGATGGTAACTACACATTTACAAATGGTTCAAAACAAGAAGCTTTTGATAACTGTAAAAACAACTGTATAAGTTCATACAATAAAAACAAATACTATATTGAAAACGGTGTATTACACTTTTACACAAGTCAAACACGAACATTTGTAACGAAACTAGAATGGAATGAAAACAAAGAAGAATACGAATATAAATATAAAGGCTGTTATGATAGTTTTAGTGTAGCAGGAATTTGTGGTGTTGACTTTTGGCTTGAATCACTATATAAATGGAATTATACAACAACAATCAAAACATATTACATACCATCTTATAGACAGAGAAGCGACAGCATTTTCATTAATACCACTGATAAAAAAAATTTTATTTCTGGTACTGGTTTTGATGATTCAGTAAAACTTCTTTCAACTGAACAAATACAAGCAAATACAAGGTTTAAGAGCGCACATAAACTTAATATTTCATTGTCAAACATTGACTTACCAAATTCAAACTATAATTTCAATGATGAAGATAAAAATCATTCATCATGGAGCGAAACTTATTATAATGAAAGATATTGTGCATTCATTGGAATGCTTGATGTTAGCACTGGATGTAATTGGGTGTAAATATAAATGTTAATATTTGAGGATTTAGTGATGGAAGAAAAACCTTTTTTACGTAACAATTTGATCACTTATAAAACTGTAGCGGGGGTTTTGATAGCCATTGCTAGTTTTTTTTGTGTTGGGTTATACAACAAAATGGACGAAGTTCAAAAAGATATCATTCAGATCAAAGTTCAGCTTGTAGAAGTTGAATCAAAAATGATAACCAGAGAAACGGTTAGAGAAATTGTACAGAATGAGATTTATAAATATCACTGTATATCCTATTCACATTCAGACGAAAAAAACAATAATTAGCGTTTTACATATAGTAAACAAAAACCTTTATATAAGGACTAATTAACATATGATACATTACATAAACATCTCGAAAAAGCGTCTTGTACGGACGTAATAACCAACCTAATACATTACCTTTAATACTGGATTTTCACACATTAGGGAATATCCAGTTCTGTTTGATCGATGATAAGAATCAGATTAGAGCATTACCAGAGAATGCCACATTAACTTTTGCCGGCAGTGTAAAAATGGGTGAAATCTCTCAAAACATTCTATTTCTTTCCACTACTTATACTGTTTCTGAAGATAATGTGATCAATTTCACAGTTGATACATATACAGAGCCTTTTTTAAATCAAATCAAGAAGAAAAACACTGAAATCAATGTTGAAATATCCATCAAATTTGAAGATGGACATCAAAAACTTCTTTTACGTGATTATGCTTATGCCTGCCCACGTGTTTATATAGAAGGTGTTCCACCAACACCAGTTGAATACTACTACACTAAAGATGAGGTTGATTCACTTATAAACGGGGTAATTGAAGATATACCAACTAAGACATCTGAATTAATCAATGATAGTGGCTACATTACATCAAGTCAAATCGATTTAAGTGATTATTATACCAAAGAAGAAACTAATACAAAGCTTAGTGAAAAAGCTGATTTATCTTCTTTAGATGATTATCAACCAATTTCTGGTATGAATGTATACGCTTTAAATGCTGATATTCCTACTAAAACATCAGAATTAACTAATGACAGTGGATTCATTACATCAAGTCAAATCGATTTTAGTGATTATTATACAAAAGAAGAAACTAATGCTAAATTGGATGAAAAAGCTGATAAAACAGCTATTCCTACTAAAATATCAGAATTAACTAATGATAGCGGTTACATAACATCAAGTCAAATCGATTTTAGTGATTATTATACCAAAGAAGAAACTAATGCTAAATTAGATGAAAAAGCTGATTTGGCTTCTCTAGCTGATTACCAACCAATTTCTGGTATGAATGTATACGCTTTAAATGCTGATATTCCTACTAAAACATCTGAATTAACTAATGATAGCGGTTACATTACATCAAGTCAAATTGATTTTGGTGATTATTATACCAAAGAAGAATCAGATAATAAATTCGCAACAAAAAACGATATACCAACTATGAATGCGATTACTATTGAATTTGGTGATCGTGTAGGCGATGGTTCATCAACAAGATTACAATATGGAGATAGAATATAATGGCAAGTATTTTTCAACCACCTAAAATAACAGCAGAACAATTATCTGGGTTAGTCCTTGAATATGGAGAAATAGTTCATAATACTACAGATCATAAGCTATATACTGGAAATGGAGCTAATGGAGGCATTGGTATTTCTACAGATGCAACTTACATAGAGATTACTGATAGTTCTCAAGGAATTCATCTTAGTCAAAACCAGTTTTATTTTCAAAATGATCCAAATGCTTTTAACACATTAAATCTATATATTGAAGGTAATAATGCTAGCATAATCTTTAATACAAGTGCTGAAGGCGAATTTCAATTTACCATTGATGTGCCTGAAAATTTCAGCATTAATAAACCTTTCAAGTTTGAAAGCGGAAAAAGATATGTCATTTCTGTAGATAACTTTCTAATTCTTTGGTCAGAGGTACAAAAGTATGAATAACAGCACACTTTGGAAAGCACTTATAAATCAAGAATCATCTTCCCCATATCCTGATAATGCAACTGTTTTCAAAATATTAGGGAGTTTCATAATAAATTGTAGCATAATACCAGTTGGAGATTGTGTGGTAGATTTTGGCAACGGTGATATAAAAATTTATCCAGGTAGTAATAGTAGAATTTTTCTCAATTCAACTTATGATTCTGAAGGTGAATACATTATTCAAATTACTGGTAATCATTCAAGATTCATAGCGTCAAAAAACAGTATTGAAATAATACAGCTTTCTAATACTTTAACTACGTATGATAATATTTTTGAAGATTGTAATATGTTAACAAAATTACCAGTTGGATTTAGTATTCCTGATAATATTACTAGCTGTCAATATATGTTTTCCAATTGTAGAAGTTTAACTACATTACCAGATGGATTCACAATTCCAGATTCTGTTACTAATAGTTTTTCTTTATTTTATAATTGTAGAAGTTTAACTACATTACCAGATGGGTTTAGATTATCAAATTCATGTGACACCACTAGATATGTTTTTTATGAATGTAGTTCATTAGTATCATTACCAGATGGTTTCTTTATTCCAGATTCTGTTACTAATGCGAACGAAACATTTGTTAGTTGTGTTAGTTTAACTACATTGCCAAATGGATTTACAATTCCAAAAAATACACCTTATTGCTCATCAATGTTTAATGGTTGTAGTAATTTAAAATCAATTCCTAGTTCATTAATAATACCTGAAAATTTAAGAGATGGTAGTAATATGTTTAATGGTTGTACTAGTTTAACTACTGATATAAGTAATATATTTCCGCCATATTGGAATAACAGGTTAATAGGAATATCGTTAGCTTATGCTTTTAATAACTGCTCAAAAATTACTGGAACAGTGCCAGCAAATAAGTTATGGAATGCTGATGTAAGTTGGAATAATGTAAGTAAATGTTTTGCTAATTGTACTTCATTAACTAATTATGATGAAATACCTGCTGAATGGAAATAGGGAGATTAATAAAAATGAAATACACAAAAGATGGAAAGATTTATGATTTACCTATTCTTCTTGAAGTTGAAAAAGAAGAAAATGGTGTTGTAACTAAAATAAAGAGATATACTACTGATAAGGCTTTAATATTATCTGCTGGATATACTGAATATGTAGCACCAAAACAGCCTTTAAGTGTACTTATAGAGCAATCTGATGATGCTATCAATGCTGTAACTGATATGAAGATATTAAATGAGTTTGAGTATAAGGATGAAAGGTTTTATCTTACTACAGAAAATCAGATCAACTTTGGTAACATGTATATAATCAGAGATGTTTTACAATATCCTACAACTATAAAGACACAGGAAGGATTTCTTGAGTTGAAAAATGCTGAAGAAGTAAGTGACTTTTATATGCAAGCAGTAGCTTTTGTTAAAAGTTGTATTGAAGAAGGCTGGCAAAATAAGGCTGAAGCAGCTAAAAAGATTACTGAAGACTATAATAATGGAATATGAAAATGAAATGGATAGTTATTAAAACTGTTACTTTAAAGGTTTTGAACTTTATTCATGACATTTTATGCCCATTTTTCAGAGATGATATAGAGAAAAAGTGAGTTTTTAAGTAAGAAAAGTCGATCTAAATAGAAAAAGTGAGAAAAAACTCTCACTTTTTTTGTATTTTACCTTTAAAAAAGCCTTCAGGTATTTCGGTAGGATAAACTCGCTTATTTATTATGCCGTTAGTTACCCAAATGCGGCCTTTTGTTGATCGAGATATTATTTCTTTCATTTTATAAGCATATTTTTGGTATGCAATTCTTAGTTTTTGTTTAGTCTCTTCTGTTAAAGTTTTTCCTTTTTTAGCTTCGCTCATTTTTCTTTTTGTTTCTTCTGATAGTTTCCAATGTTTTCCTGTCATTGATTTAGGTATTTTTCCTTTTTTAGCTTCGCTCATTTTTCTTTTTGTTTCTTCTGATAGTTTCCAATGTTTTCCCGTCATTGATTTAGATATTCTTTCTCTATGTTCTTTTGTATAAATGACATTTTGTTCACCACCAGTTTTTATATTGTAACAAAGTGGGTCATAGATTTCTTTTAGTGTCACGTACTTTGCTTCTAATTCATTCAACTCTTCTGGATTATTTGCAAATTCCAAAATCTCTCTATTAAAGTTTTCTTTACCGATATTTCTTGATAGCTCGAATAAAAGCTTTTCCGTGAACCTAAATATCCATCATTTAAGTTTTCTGTGCGATGTTGACCAATATAGTATTTGTTGTTAATAAGGTTTGTTGTTCTGTAGATAAAGTAATACATTTGATAAATCCTCTTAATCCAATAAAATTAGAGTTTTGACAGGCTGGATTAGGCTTTTCGTGTTCGACTCACTATTCAAAACTCATCAATATTTATAAAAAATGTACAAATCTCAAAAAAATGCTTTTTTTCTATTTTACCCGTGTACTTTTTGAAAATGTGCGGCATATTAAGTAACGTAGCTGGTGCTACGAGTTGTTTGACAGGCCTTGATTATGTGTTATCAAGGAATCCCGTAAAACCAAAAAGGAGGTAAAAATGGGAAAGATTGTGAAGAGAACTTCGGTTGCTAAGTCGGAAGTCACTACTAATGAAAGTGAGGAGGTAAACATTATGAACATTGTGACTGCTGAGAAAAAGGTCAAGAGAGTTCGCCGTGAATTCGCTGATATCATGATTAGCAAAGTTGATACTAAAGCTAATGGTTTGACTGAAGAAGTTTACAAGCCGATTCGTGAACAGCTTTATGTTCTCTTTCAACAGCTCGATAATGCTCTTCTTGAGGATAAGAAAAATAAAAAGGCTGTGAAAACGACTTTCAAGCGGTTGGCCAAGTTCTCGAGAGAGGATATTGAGAAGTACCTTAAAAGTCTTAACTAAGCGGGTGATTCTATGAAGAAAATCAAAGGCATTTTGATCGACAGTGAAAGCAACACTGTGAAAGAGGTTGAGTTTGAAAATTCTCTCACATCTTACTATGATATGATTAAGTGTGACTGTGTAACCACAGTATTATATGATAAGAAGCACGATGTCATATTGGATGATGAAGGATTGCTTAAATCACCTGAAAAGTTTTTTGAGATTAGTGGTGTGGGTGAGTTTGCTGGTAATGGAGTGATTGTTAGCTTTAATGGTGATGGAGAATGGCAGTCACACAAATTGAAGGTTGAGGAGGTTAAAAAAAGAGTGAAGTTCTTTCAGATTGTCAATTTAAATGGCAGCATATTGAAAGTTTATCTCTCATAAGTCATTAGAATTCATTTATTTAAGTCATTGTTACTTAAGGTATTGATTTCCTGAGATTCAAATACCTTAAGTAACAGTTGATTTTTTACTTTTACACAGTATATTAAACATAAAAGGTGTTTCTATGAAAGCAGTTATCTATACCCGCCAATCAAGTGGTGATGATGATTATTCTGAATCGGTTGAAGTGCAAAAGGCTAACTGTATTAAGTTGGCAAAAGCTAATGGTTTAGATATTTTAGGTGAATTTAGTGATCTGAATGCTTCAGGAAAACTTTATCCAGCTGGATATGATGATTTAGCTGGTAAAGATGTGTGTTACCAAAATTGGTTAAAAGATGTGTCTTCAAGAAAAACCTGTAGAATTGGTTTAGGTGAAGTTTTTAAGTTACTTTCTGATATCGATTATATCATAGTTGATGATTATACACGATTAGCAAGACCTCTTTCTGGTAGTTTTCTTGATTCTCTAATAAGTCAAAATCTTATTGCCTATAAAGTTAAGGTTTTAACGGTAAAGAGTGGGGTAGTTGATTTAAACGCATTCAATGATAGCCTTATAACTGCCTTACAAAACAGAATAAATGATCATCAGTTGTCCATACTTCGCAAAAAAACTATCGATGGGCTGAAAAGACTGAAAGATACTGGAGTTAATAAGCAGGGAATTTCACGCATATTAGGTTTTAAGTCTACGGGTAGAAAACACGAAATCGAATCTATTCCACGCGAAATAGAAGCTGTAAAGTTTATCTATAATCAATATCTGGAAGGTATGGGCATAAATGAAATCGCAAGAAACTTAAATGTTTCTTTTTCAGATATATTCAAAGAATATAAAGCTGATCGTCAAATAGTTAGAAAAACATTACTAAGGCCGTTTTATTGTGGTTACATATATGACTCAAACAATAATCTTATCAAATCTCTTCAGGTTGGAGATAAAGCATTTATCTCTTTTGAAGATTGGATGAAGGTTAATCATTCCTTTGAACTAAGGAAAGTAACGAAAAAAAGATCCAGACACAATTGGAATCCTCTATCTGGGCATGTATTTTGTGGTGTATGTGGAAGTAAAATGATAATGAGGGGCGGTAATACCAGAAATCCTTTCTATAGCTGTCTACAACATTTTAAAATTCATGCTAAACCATGCAAAAATAACCTTACAATATCCATCCAACATGAATATGGTCAAGGATTAATTGAAGCAATATCACCACTTTTAGTTTTAGGTGTCGATAAAAAAATAAAAGATTCTTACAGTAAAAACACTTTTAAAACTGACTTAAATATTTTGACGGTAGAACTAACAAATACCCTTAAAAAAGAGAAAAATGCATCAAAACTATATCTGGAAGGCTTACTAGATGAAAGTACCTTTCAAGGAATGTTACGGCACTTAAAGAAGATAAAAGAAGAGTTAAACATTAAAATTCTACAGTTAAAAGAGCAAATTTCAGGTGAAGATGACATAGAAAAGCTGTATTCACTAAGAAGAAGGGTTTCAAGAAATGATATTTCACATAGAGAATTTGAAGAACTCTTTGTACAAACTGTTAAAAAAATTACAGTGGAAGTTGATTCCGTCCATATTGAAACCATAGCCGGTAATCTTACTCTTCCCAGACAAAGAATCAGCGGACATAATCTTTTGCCATATTTTTCTTTTACCTCTCTTGACAAAACAAGGGTGAAGGTATATTATTATTATGGTAAGAAAAGAGAGATTGCCAATGTATATGCCAAAAATCAGGTTTTGACAACGCTAGGCAATCTTGAAGTAGTTTACTTAAAATGAAAAGAAATGGTGGAAAAATGACAAAGAAAACAGGATTTGACGTTTCATGTAAATGAAATGAAGCTGGATGTTGAGTTTTCAACTAGTATGAGCATATATCACTATTGTGAAGGGATGATTAGATGGGAATATTCCGATGGTAAATGGACAATACAAAACATATTTCTTATTCCAGAAGAATTAACTGCAGATATGGATAATACACGAAAACATATACTTGAAGAAAAATCAAAATATGAAATCAAAGACACTGATGTTATTTCAATTGATGAACTAAAAAGATTTTCAGCAGAAATCATAAAAACAACCTATAACCGCCTCTTTAACTCCTAAAAGAAAGGGTGAAAAAATGACAGAAGAAACCATCATTACTGAAAAAAAGAAAAAAGGAAGAAGAAGTAAGTATGAAATTCTCATCGATGAACTGAAGAAGATTTCAAAGGATTTTGATGCTGAAAGAAAAGAGAAGTATGATAAAATCATCAAATTCTTTGAACTCGAAAATGTTTCATATAAAGAAAATATCAAAGCTAGCCAAACTGCTAGACTTGAAATGGGAAGAATTAAAAAACTCTCTAATGAAGAATTGCTGAAGAAAATCAAAGCCCTACAAGATGAACTTTCCAGCAGAAAACTCCAAAACACAAAGTAAAAAGTGTAAATACTTTTGCTGATTGGATCAGCAATTCTTCATTATTTTTTCCTTCTGGACCTCATATGAATAATTTCATATGAGGTTTTTGTATAAATAATCTTGTTCGCTAATATTCATATATTTTAATTCCTTTAAGTATGACTGGTTAAGTGTTATTCATTTAACCAGTCTTTTTCTTTTATATCAATTTTAACTTAGCTGGTGTTAGCTTCTGGTGTTAGTTAAAACAGACATAGTGTATTATACTAGGCTGATAACATTGTGTGATATGGATGATTCTAGATAGCCTATAATTAAGTTAAATGGATAAAAATAAAGACCAAATAAACTATTATGCTTACTTGGTCTTTATACAACTTAACGAAGGAATAAAAAATGAGAACATCAATAGCAGTCACTATGATTAACTGCCAACATTATTTACACCATTTATGTATAAAAAAATCCTTAGTTAAAGAAAAACCACAATACATTTAAATGCCCTTTCAAAACAATAAAAGTGCCAGGCAGAGCACTGGCACGCCTTTATCTAAGGGGGGTAAAAGTAATTTTTGTATCCACCTTTTCTAGGGTTATATTCATATCCTTTTATAATATCCTTTATCCTATTCTTATCCTTTTTAATACTCTATCTTATCATAGGAAGGGAACATTTTTAGTAGTACTTTTAAAGGTATTAGCTGGATATTTCCAACTTATATAAGCATATTCATATCCTTATCCATATTCATATCCCTTTATATCCTATTCATATCCTTTTATATCCTTTCAATACTCTATCCTATCATAGGAAGGGAACATTTTTTAATGCTACTTTAAAGGTATTAACTGAATATTTTCATTCTTTGGAAGGGTCCCCTCTATAATATGTGGGAACATCTACAAAGCAGAGGATATTTTCAGCTAATATAAGCATATTCATATCTTTTATATATTCCTATTCCTTTATCATATCCTACTCTATTCTATCATAGGAAGGGTACATTTTTTTGAAGAATGAATAGAAGAAGAAGAATTTTAAGTTTACTTCTTCATATTTTCTCGTTATATTACTAATACAATATAAAAGATGACATCCAAACAAAATAGAAAGGATATTGAAATGGCTGGTATCTACAATTCTGTAATCGTAACCGTAAATAAAATCTTCACTAAATCTTATGGTCGTCATTGGTATAAAGAAGATATCTTCGATGAGATTTTCTTTGGTGGACATTATGGAGATGGAAAATACCGTCTTAACAAAAATTATCGCCGCAATTGTATTTTCAGAGCACTTATGAAATTTGAGGAACTTAATAATGTGAAAACAATTTCAAATGAAGAAGCCAAAAAATATATTCCAGCTGTTGTGGAAGAATTTGAAAAATTTCGTAATGATAACGTTAAAAAATATTTTGGCAACTGGGAAAATATGAAAAAACATTACGAAGAACTGAAAGAAGAAGCAGAAAAAGAAATGGAACGTCGTTATAACAATATTGAAGCTCATTTAATTGAAATTAAACCTTAAGTTTCTTCACCAAAAAACAAAACTGATATAAATTTGAAATGGTTAACAAAAGTGATAGCATATTCATATCCTATTCTTATCCTTTATAATACTCTATTCAATACCTTCTATCATAGGAAAAGAACATTTTTAGTGGTACTCTAAAGGTATTAACTGGATATTTTCAACTTATATAAGCATATTCATATCTTTTATCTTATCCTTTATATTATCCTATTCCATTCTATTCCTATTCCTACTCCTATTTCTACTCATATCCTTTCAATACCTTCTATCATAGTAAGGTAACATTTTTAGTAGTACTTTAAAGGTATAAACTGGATATTTATGTGTGATACGGTCAATTTAAATAGTCTTAGAAGAGAAATTGGTTATCAGTGATCGATCTGAAGAGTTAGTCAATGGGTGGTAACCTCTTTTTGAGTGATAAAATGGGTTTATCAGTAGACTAAGAGTGGTTGTAGGTGTACAGAAAAGGTGGGATACAGATTAAAAAAAATGCTCTGTATACCACTTAAAATATTGACTATGTGGGATTTAGATGGTAGTTTTTGAGGTATACAGATTGGTTTTAAGTTCATTTTATAATGGTAAAAAAAAAATTCAGCAATTTAAAAATGGTTTCTAAAAATAGAAAAAAAATATATTTTATCTGATATTCTGTATACTTTTAAATATAAAATGTTGATAGTAAGTAATTTAAATGGTATACAGATTGGTATACAGATGGTATACAGAAGAATTAAGTGTATACCAGTGTGAAAAATTGTAAGTGTTTTATTCTTAGGTTGATAGAAAAAAATATTCATTTTTTGGCATTTTGAGCTGAATTTTTGAAAAAAATAAGAGAAAAAAGTATAAATAATTGTATCAATTCAATTCACACATTCACTTTTGGGAGAATTTTTTAAATTCTCCCACTTTTTGGTGTGTGAATAGTAAAAAAGATTTATATATATAAATATAGTAAAAAACATAAGGAAATTGAAGTATTATGGTAAGTGTAAAAAATGATGGGTATGATAAGCAATTTCACACAGTGTGTCGTGCAAAAACATTAGCTTTGATAAAAGGTATTCAGGGTTATTATGGTTTGAATAAACAGCAGACTTTTGAAAAGATGATTGATGATCTGGCAAAGCTGTATAATGTGAAAACCAATGTAAAATAAGGGATTAATGAGGAATGAGTGAATTTGATATTGATAAATGTACAGCAGAATTTTTTGAAAAGAATATCTATAAGATAGAAACAACAAAGTTTGATGACTATAATCAGTGGTTAGGTGCAGTATGGAGATTTAAGAGTTTAGGTATTGCAGATCAAGCTATCATTGATTGGTGTAGAAACTCATCTAAATTTGATTTAAAGGCAGTAAAAACACTTTTAAACAATAGATCAAAGGGTAAAGATGATTTTGAGCAGTGTGCAAAGTGGTTTGCTAAAGAAGCAAAAATTGACTTACCTAAGAAAGAGAAAAAACCATTTAATTGGAATGACATTCCAGCAAAAACAATTTTATGTGGTTATGAGTATGCTAAAGTAAATGAGGAATATACTGAATATAACGTTGATTTAGCTACTGAATTAAGTATTTCAAAGGTAAAAAATGCTTTAAAACAGATGTATGGATCAAATAAAAGATTACCAATTGTTGTTGATGGTATAAGAAAAACTGTGGATGGTTGGCAGCTGGCTACAGTAGAAGAAATAATTGATCTTATGCAAGAATGTCAGGAAAAGAAGGTAACATTATCTGATGGAGCAACTTTTAAATTCAATCCGTATAATGCAAAAAAAGTTGAAGAAACTGTCAGTTGTTTAGATGAGTTCATCAGTGAGTATATGTTTACACTGATAGAATCTGATGAAATGTCACTAAATGAACAACTGTCAATGGTAAAACTGTTAAAGTTACCATTTGCTACAATCACTTATAGTGGTGGTAAAAGCATTCATACTTTAGTGAAAGTAGATGCTGGTCATTCAAAAAAGAAGTTTATTGAAAGACAACAGTTCATTTATAACTTCTGTTTAGCTAATGGATTCAAAGTTGATAAGGCCTGTAAAAATCCAGGTCGTGAAAGTAGATTACCCCGGATTCTTCAGAGGTGATAAATTACAGTCTCTTATAGCTGATGAAAGTGAATCAGAATTCAAATCATATAAAGAATGGTATGAATGGGCAAAACAGTATGTTACGATCGTACCTGAAAAGGATCGCCGAATTCCTGTTTTAGAAGCATTACCAGCAAACATATATGAAGATGTTTTTACAACTGGTAAAACATACTGGGTAAAGAAAACTTACAGCAAAACTCCCATTGAGTACTCAAGAGATATACTACTTTCAGAAATTCAGGTAAGCATTTTACCTGAAGTAGAAAAGAGAATACTTTCTAATAAGTCATTTCCTAAAATAACATTGGATGACTTTATCATACCTCAAAAGGAATTCACATATAAACCCTGTTTTGAATATGATTCAGAAAGATACTACAACTCTTTCAAACTAGGATTCATTAAAGCTATGAAATTTGATAGCTCTGTTAAAGAAATACCATCAGAATTTGACAAGCTATTAAGCAACTTGGCTGATGAGAAAGCAAAACATTGGCTTATTAACCACATGGCAACTTGGTTACATCTTTTCTTAGCTGGATTCCAATATAATGGAAGATACACAAGAATAGAAACCATTCCAATCTTTTATGGTGAGCAAGGAACAGGTAAAAATACTATCATAAAATACTTTTCTGAAGCAATAGAGGAAGGTGGATATATTGAGGTATCAAAAGAGATGTTTGGCAGCCAATTCAATAGCTGGATGTTGAATTCAGTCATCCTTATGAATGAATTCAGTGAAAATAGAGAGGTTAGAAAAGCCTCATCAGCAGCAATAAAACTTTTAACAAGTCCATATACTGTAGTTAATGAAAAAGGTATGAAACCATACAAAATCGATAATGTGGCATACATTGCCTTTGCCTGTAATACAAGTGATTATTCAGCCTTTGATGTAGAAAGTGGTGATCGAAGACTTCAGTTTATCTCTGGTGGTAAAAACCTGAATGCTCGAAAACACAATTTATGTGATATGCAACTACTTGAAGAACAGAAGTATGATTTCATCAACTATCTTTTGAACTATGAATGGGATTTTGAGTTTGCAAATGCAGTATATGATGATGAAATTAAATTAGCAGAAAAGGAAGCAAATAAATCACCTATGCAATACTTAGTTGACTGCATATTGGAGGACGAAGATTTAGCAACAATTACCGTTCAAAAAGTAAAAGCAAGAGCTGATTATGAAGGTATAAAAATCTCTGTAAGAAGCATTGGACAATATCTCACTAAAAGATTTGGTCAAAGAAAGTCAAGGAAAATAGCTGGAAAAATATTTTGGTACTACACAGTAAGTGAAACAGGTAAAATAGACAGCTTAATACATGCAATTTAACATAAGGAATAGATAACATGAAAAAAACTAAAAAAACATTAGCAGAAGTATTAAAAGAATCAGAGATAAAAAGAATTCAAACAAAGAGAAAGGAAGAGGAAACAGTTATACATAATGCCACTATTGATCCTCTTTTCATCAAAGAGAACGGCAACTTCAAAAACTTAAAAGCTAACATTGCTTTATCAATATGGTATCGGTGATGAATGTTCTTTTAAACCAATAAAAGAAGGCGGATTTTTCCTTCATAAACCATCTGGGGATTTAATCTTCACACAAGAAGAATGGGCTGATTTATGCAGGAAAATAACTGTATGGCTGTGGAATGGTAACATCTACTGCACCTGTAAAGAAATGAAACAAAAATTACTTGATAATGGGTTTGTAACAGTGATTGAATAATGTAAATATATACATAACGCCATAAAAACATATATAATCCCTTGAATGCATCTAAAGTTAATTTAGATGCATTTTTTTTTCTTATACTAAAATACTTTTAGGTAAAAAAAGTATAAATAATAATGTTGAAACAAATTTAACATTATTAACATAAGGAAAAAATAATATGGAAGTTTGGACTAATATTCCCGGATTAAGTCGTTATCGTTTTAGTACAGAAGGACGTGTATTGCGTTTAAGTTGTAAAGTTACCTATGATATCCCATACTGTAAAGAACGGAAAGAAAACAGCTACTTTAAAAGAAAAGTATTTAACTGGTGCAACTGATGCATGTGGATATAAACATCTAAGATTAGTAACAGATGACGGAAAAACCGTTTTATACAAAATTCATACCTTAATCTACTTGGCATTTAATCCAGATTATAAGCACATTAAAGAAAAGTATGGAAGAAAAATCATTATTCATCACAAAGATCACAACAAACAAAACAACCGTTTAGAGAATCTTGAAATGTTATCAGCTGCAGCTCATAGTAACACACATAAACCAGACAAATGGAAAACATATTACCAGAAACATCCTAACCGGAATGAAAAGACTGGTATATAAAGGTAAACCAACAAAATTTGCAAAAGGAGAATAAGTAAAATGATAACATTATTACTTACACAAGCCTTATTAGGATGCTTTATAACCTTAGGATTATTTCTAGCATTTTTACAAAAAATTTAACGACTACAGTTTACTTATGAATACAGTCAGTTATTATATAATATAAACAATAAAAACAATAAAAACAATAAAACAACAAAACAAAGAAAAAACAACAAAAACAACAAGAAGGAATAAGAAAAGATGAAAAAAAAGAACAATGGTCAAATTTCAGTTGTGGATATGCGAAAATTCATTATTGAGCTTGTTTGCAAAGAGCACACTAGAAATTCTGCATTATCTGGACGCGATGAGAAAGAATATACTAAGGATCATGAAAAATTTGTTAACCTGTTAAAGCACTTTGAAAAAAACTATTCAATGGATGTTATCACATTCTTCAACTTTATGAAAGAAAACAAAGTTTTTGAAGAATACGGAATCAATTGCTAAATAACAATAAAACCAAAGAAGGAACAAAACATATGAAGAACGTACAAACAGTTTTAGCTATTTCAGTAGGAATCTTAATAGTAATTGCTAGTTTAACAACAAACATCATTACATTGAAACACTGTGCAATACTAGAAGAAAAACTACAACATGAAGAAACATATAGATATTTAAATGAAGTAGAGATAGAGTTATTAAAGGAAGATATCTCCAAGTTAAATAACGCTATTGGCAAAGTATGTGTTTTGATACTAAGGCATAAACGAGAAGAAATATCTTTATTGAAGCAAGGACTAGAAAAACTATCAAAAAATATGGATACTGACTTAGAAAAAATATCTTTATTGAATAAAGAACTAGAAAAACAATTAAAAAATATAAATACTAACATATAATAACAACATAAAAGCTGTTGGAAGTGTTTAAGGTAAAAAGAAACATTCCCAACAGCTTTCATGCATATATAATTAATGTTATAAGAAATTAACAAAAAAACTGCAAAAAAAGGCGCTAAAAAGTTATATGATCATGGTTATTAAGGGTTTATTAAGATGGACTAAGGCTTTAAGAGGGGGTAGAAAAGAGTTCAGTTACTTTTGGAGGGGGCTTAGGAACCTGGTGAAGCGCGCATCCTATCATTTTTGCAAATTTTGATTGAAAAAAGGTTAAGGAAAGAAGTTAAATGGCAAAGGGAATTTGGCTAAGACAATCTTCAGCTGCTGCAGCTATTGGTTGTGGTATAAGCAAGTTTGGAAGTAGTTATAAAGGCAAGTTGAAGTTTAAGATGGAAGATGGTCACAAGTTGTATTTTGTGCCATTAGAGTTGATGAGAGAAGAATACCAGTCTACTTATCAAGATAAGATTATAGAGGTTACAGGAGATGAGTCAATAGATGATTTATTAACTGATTTAAATATCACTGCTGATTTTGATAATAGTTTATCTGCTGTAGATATTCAGGAAGCTAGAAGACAAAAGATAATTCGTGAAACTGAGTATTTAGAACAGAAGATTAAGGAGAGAAAGCAAGTTTTGTTTAGTGAGTGGTCTGAAAGGTTTTTTATTGTTTTTGAAAGAAGTTTTATGAAGTTTAAAAATTCACTAATAGATTTGCATTTAGATAAGGAAGCAGTAACTAAGTTAACTGAAAATCTTAACCTTGCTTTAAATGCTATGCAAGAATCTTTGGAAGAAATATCAGCTGAATATATGAATGAAGTTGATGAGGAACAGATAGAAGATGAAGAATAGTAAAAGAAGTTTTTCATTGGTTGATGAGATAAAAAAATATTTTAATATCACCCCATTTGAACATATTATACCGTGGGCGCAAAAGAATATCAATTTTAGTGGTGATGTATCAGCTGAAAGAAATCACTTAGACTTTAGCTTATATCCATATCAAATGGATGTTATAAAGGAATGGGAAGATTTAGAGAACATAAAAACTGTTACAGTAGTTGCATGTGAACAGATGGGTAAAACTAACATGTTCATTGTTGGTTTATTATGGCGAATGGTATTTGCTCCTTGTCAAGGTATGATAGTATATCCTTCTGATTCTTTAGCATCAGAAACGAATTTGCAGAAAATAAATCCTTTGATGAGGTATATACCACAGTTGAAATCAGAGTTAGATAAACCTAGAGCATATAGAAGTGATAGGTATGCTTTTAGTAATTCAACTATATATTTTCAGGGAGCAGGATCGAAGATAGTTAGTAAGAGTTGTAAAGTGGCTATTGGTGATGAAATTGATACATGGCCAGTAATTGGGAAGTTAGATAACGTGTCAGATTTGAAGAAAAGAACACGTTCTTATAATTCATCTATTACATTTTTAGTATGTACACCAACAGAACAGAATCGGAAGAATCTGGAAGCAGTTTTTGAAGAGTTCTAGAGGGTATTGGTATTTAAGATGTCATTCATGCAATCAGTTGACAATGCGCAGTTGTGACATTCATAATTTACAGTTTGAAAGTATCTATGATGAAGAGTTAAAAACACATATCGTGAAGAATGAAAGTATAAGGTTGGTTTGTCCGAAATGTGGGTTTGAACACAGTGAAGATATGAAAAGCTGGATGAATATTCACGGTGGTTATATACATGAAATTCCAGCCTTAAAGAAAGAAAATCCGCGGTTATCAATTTGGAGCTTTAGCAAGTCAGTTGCCTGCCTTAAATTGGAAAGCTATTGCCACAGCCCAGTTAGAAGCTGGTAAAAGAAGTGATATAGAAAGTCAAACCACTTTTGATAATTCTTTCAGAGGCTTGCCATTTAAAAGAAGAGAAGTTGTTAAAGAAGATTTTGAAAGATTAAAAGAACATTGTTGGAAACCTTCTGAAGCACCATCACTAGATAATGTTGAAATGTTGTTTCTTGTTGCAGATACACAGGATGATCGTTCTGTAGTTGGTATATTTGCCTTAGATGTTAATGACAATCTTCATTTGATTGAAGCTAAGGAACCTCAATATCTCTTTTTAGCTGAAGAAGATAGAGCTAAAGTTAATGCCAATTTAGAGCAAATCTCAAAGCAGAAGGGTATTCCATTTGTAAAGGTTGAAACAGTGGAGGATCTGCTGCTAAAAGAATATCTGGTTAAAGATGGAGTTGGTATAAAACCAACATTTGCCTTAATTGACAGACAGGGACACAGAACAAATGATATTCAATATTTTGCAAATAAGCTTCCACAAGTTATGATGTATCAGGGAAGTTCAATGACACAAAGTAACTGGAGAATGTCAGATAATGTTAAGAAGTTGATTTTAGCATCTGCAAAGCATTATCAGGCAAATTTGATTTATTACCTTTACAGTCAGAAAAAGCGAACAGAGAATTATCTTTATTTTATGCCAAATATTTCAGCTGATGTTATTAAGCAGATAGTATGTGTAAAACCTGATTCAACTAAAAAATTTGGTGATGCGCCTGAAAACTGGCAGCCTGAACACGATGGACAACATGACTGGTTTGACGTTCTAAAGATGGCATATTTGGCAGTAGATGTGGCTGTGGCTTCTTTTAAAAGGGATCGATGGAGGTTCTGTAAATCACCAGCATTGAAAAGAAGATGGGAAAAAGTTCCAGTTTTAAAAGGTTCTGTAGATGGAGATCCAAAACCAGTTGGAGAAAGATATAAACCTTCTAGCTGGTTTAGCTGATACCAGTTAAATGTGTAAATATATTTAATTTAAGTAAAAAGGGTTAATTCACATATGAAGCAAGTTCAAGGTTTTGCCTTTTCATATTCTGTAAAATCACCAGATTGTGTATTGTACATCATAGGGAATGGCACAAAAATTGTTGTTGATACCATTGAAAAGGTCGCTGATTTGTACTTTTTAAAAGCTAGTGCAGATGTTACAAAAGATTGGGCAGTTGGTGATTATAAGTATCAGCTTTTGGATGATAAAGGCATTGTTGAAGAAGGTGAGTTTATTGTTTTGAGAAATTTTGCCTTATCTGATGATGAAACTGAAGTTAAAAGTAGAAATGAGCTAATTTTAGAAGCCATAGAAGCACAGTTGGCTGGACGTGCAACAAGTGCCCAATCATCTATGTCAGTAGGTGACAAATCCATTTCTTATATGACTATAGATGAGCTTTTAAAACTAAGAGATTATTTTAAAGAAAAAGTTGACAAAGAAAAAGGCAAATATTCAGCTGGTAATGCAGCTAGAATCAAGTATGTTTGGAAGGTGAGATAATATGAAAATACTTAAGTTATTTAATTCTCAAAAACCTAAAAAAGAAGTAGCCAGAAAAGCTAGCAGAAGTTTTAAAGGTGCATCAAGAAGCAGATTTACATCTTGGTTAATGTCAACATTCTCTCCAATTAATCGCGATCTGAAAAGTGATTTGCAAACTTTAATTGTTAGAAGCAGAGATTTAGCTAAGAACAACGAGATATTCCGTTCACATCTACATAACATGCAGAAATCAATCATTGGCAACCAAGGATTTAGATTGCAGTCACTTATAAAAAATCCAGATGGAACATTGGCTGATGATCTCAATAAGGAAATTGAACTTGCATGGTGGGATTATGGTAAAACTACTAATGGTTATGTTTCAAAATGTGGGCAGTTTGGTGATATTGATTTTGATGCCTTAATTTTGAGAACCTTGGTTATTGATGGTGAGGTTTTTATCAGAGTAGATAAGAAGGTAAAGAATCCTTATGGGATTTCATTTGAGTTATTAGATTCACTACAGATAGATACAACTAAAAATCAAAATAGAACACCTCGGACAAAATGCTATTGTTATGGGTGTTGAAATAGATGAAGTTAACAAGCCTGTAAAATATTATTTCAGAGAAGCCTCTATTGACAACTATCAAGTTGGAAAGTTGATAGAGATACCTGCTGATGAAATCATTCACATATATAAACATGAATTTGTTGGGCAAACTAGAGGTTTTGGTGATATTGTAGCAAGTATTGACAGTTTGAAACAGTTAGATGATTATGCAATTGCGGAACTATTTGCTGCTAAAGTTGCAGCATGTCAAGGTATTTTCTATGAAAGAAATAATTCAGCTACAGCTGGTGATATCCTAGATGCAAATAGTGCTGAAGAAGACACTGGTGTTTTCCTTAGTGAACTTTCACCGGGTGAAGCTAGTATAGTTCCACAAGGATATACAGTGAAATCTGTTTCACCCACACATCCTAACACTAATTTCAGCGGATTTGTAAAAGCAATAGTAAGACGTATTGCAAGTTCTGTAGGTGTTAGTTATAATCGCCTTGCACATGATTATGAAGCAGTGAATTATTCTTCATTGAGAGAAGCCTCTTTAGATGAAGCAAAAACATATGCTGATATCCAAAGATTCATGATAGAGAACTGGAAACAAAAACAGTATGCATTATGGCTAAAATCATACATTATTAACTGCAATTCATCAAAGTTAAAACCATCCAAGTTTAAATCCTATCTTGATTTTACCTTTATACCACGCAAGGATGATTTATTCGATGCTGCCAAAGATATTATTGCAGTTGAAAGAAGATTAAAACTTGGTTTAACAAATCCGATTATGGAAATAGAAGCTAGGGGTTATGATGTTACTGATGTTCTTGATGGTTGGACAAAATGGAATCAAATGTTAGCTGAAAGAAATCTTTCATTTGATAATTCAGAAAAACAAATGCCTTTAGATGCTGTATATCAGTTTAATGAAGAAGCAAGTAATCCCGAACTAAATAATACAGATGAACAATAGTAAATAAGTTTAAAGCACTTTAAAGGTTTAGTAAAATGCAAAAATTTACAAGAGAATTACAAATCAATACTGCTATTGAAAAAGATAAGTTGGTTGAATTTTCTGTAGCTTCATCAGAACCTTTTTTTAGAGCTGATGATGATCTTAATGAAGGTTATTATGAAGTGTTAGAAATTTCTGAACAAGCTATTGATTTCAGCAGATTAGTTGATGAAAAAGCACCTTTTCTTTTTGAACATGACACTGATAAACAAATTGGTGTAGTGGAAAAAGCGTATATTCAAGATAACAAACTTAAAGTTTTAGTTAGATTTTCTGAAAATGATTTTGCACAAAGCGTGTTGAAAGACATTCTTTCTGGAATTCGTAGAAATGTTTCTGTTGGATACATAGTTATGGAAACACGTTTACAACAAAATCCAGGTGATTTTCCAACAGTTTATGTAACTCGTTGGCAACCATATGAATGTAGTTCTGTAAGTTGTCCGGCAGATCATACTGTAGGCTATCAAAGAAGTTTAAATATAGGAAACAATGTAAATATGAATGAAAATGAAGAAATTAAAGAAGAAGTAGTTGAAAAAACGGAAGAAACTGTTGTTGATGAAAATCCTGCACAAAAACAAGTTGAAACCGTAACGACTACTGAAGAAGTTAAAGAAGAAGTTAAAGAAATTGATGAAACTGAAGAAATTCTTGCAGCAGGTGAACTTGCTGGAGAAGAAGATTTAGCTCGTCAGTGCATTAAAGAAAAACGTAGTTTAAAAGAATTCAAACAACTAGTTAAAAATAAAAGAAATTTAAAAGGAAATAATTCCATGGAAAACAAACAAAAATACTCTATTACTAAAGCTATTCGTTCTATTTGGAAAGGAACTCAAGATGCTGAATACGAAATGAATTTATCACGCAATGCTTCACGTAGTTTACAAGCAGATGATCACGATCTTTTTATTCCTATGAATGAATTACGTGCATTAGGTCCCGGGGCTGGTTCAGGTGGCGCACTTATCAACACCACTTATTTACCTGCAGAATATGTTCCACTTTTACGTCCAGAGTTATCCTTAGAAAAGACTGGATTCCATACTATTCCTTCTGATGGACAGCCGGTTTCTTTTGCTGTAATGACATCTGGCGCTACTGCTGGAATGTATGATCTTGATGGTCAGCTTACTGATAGCGATCCTAAATTCACTTTAAAAACACTTACACCAAAGAAAGCTGGTATTTGTGTACCAATTCCTTTCTCATTAATCCTTCAAGCACAGCCTGAAGCTGATGCAGTAGTTGAAGAAGATATGGTCAATGCAATTAAAGAATTACGCGATAAAATGATTCTTATTGGATCAGGCACAGGCAATGAACCAACTGGTATCTATTCTACTACTGGTGTAAATGAGGTTGCTACTTCTGGTATCTATAGTTGGGAAGGTGTTGTTGCCGCTGAAGCAGCTATTCGTAAAACCAACGTCACTGGAAATCTTTACTGGGTTATGAATTCCAATGATAAGGCTAAATTTGAAACAACCCTTAAAGATGATGTTGCCGGAGCTACTTATCTCTGTGAAGATAACAAGATTAAAGGTTATGAAGTTGTTGTAAACAATTTCCTTGCTGATGGTCAAATTATTCTCGGCGACTTCACCGATGTTGCTGTTGCTGAATTCGGGCCGCTCAAAGTTAAAGTTGATGATATCACTTTAGCTAAGAAACAGGCAATTCAAGTTATCATGGATATGGAATTTGATTGCTGTGTTCGCCGTCCTGGCAGCTTCACAGTTGTAAAAGACTGATATAATCTGAACTAATCAATATAAAGGATGATGTAGAAATGCATCATCCTTTTTTATCTATATTGTAAATACTTTTGTTAACTGAAGAGGTTTTTTATGAACGTTTGGACAAAAATGATGGAAGATATCTTTTCAAATAGTGATTTTACAGAAGTTTTTGAGATAAATGGGTTGTCTTATACATGCATTGTAAGCCCAATTACTGATGAAATTTCTTTTACTGATGCAGGTCTTGAAAGTGGTGAAAACTTTACTTTAGATATAAAACTTCCTGTATATAGAATGCCAAAAATTAACGAGAAGCTAAGATTTAGAGATAAAACGTACAAAATTTCAGATATAGTTACTGATAGTGCAAATGCTAGCATAAAGATTTCAGTTGTAGCATTATCAAAAGGTATTGGTGGATAATGGCTGATGTTTTAAAACCTGAAATTGATAAAAAAAAGGTTAAGGTTTCTTGGGATACTAAGGAGTTTGAAGAGAATCTTGAGGAACTTAAAAAAAATTTTTATAAAAATTTTGATTCGCTTTTAGTTGAGTTAGCACAGTATTTTGTAGCAGGTGCAGTAAAAGCAACACCTCCATCTATAGGTAAAACTACTATTGAAAAAAGATTTTGGACACGCCCTATTTTATCACTAGCTTTGTTGGTTAGAAACAGATATCCAAAGTATAAGGCTACCAAAGAAGATTATCGACAGTATCATAAAAAATATAAGTACAAAGTTTTATATACAAGACGTGATCTTCCTAAAAATGTTGCATACGCATATACAAAAACTAAAGGTGATGCAAGAAAAGCAGCAAAAATAGAAACTAGAGGTTTATCTCGAGTAATGTGGGGAAAAAACTTAGGAGATATTGGAGCAAAGGTTCCAAACTCAATTTTAAAAATTTTAGCTAAAAGTCCAAAGCTAAATTCATTAAATTTTAACACTGTTAAAATGATCAAAAAAGATACATCAAGAGCAGTAGAAATAACAAATTCTGTTAAAGATATCGAAGATTATGCAAAAAAAGCAGAGTTTGCAGGATATAGAGTAGTTTCAAGAACATTACAAAGAAAACTTAAAGAACTTTCAGAAAAAAAACAAGAGGTTTAAAATGTTTGAAAAAGAACTAAGCAATAAACTAATATACTTAATTAAACAAGTATTTAAAGATGATAATGATGATTTGAGTGTGATTTCTTATGATGAATTTTTGGAAGAAAGAACCTCTGTTATGGTTATTGTTGGTATAGAAAGTACTACACAGGTGAATTATGGTTTGGACGATTATCAGCATGATGTAAGTATTACTATTGATTCACTTATAGCTGATGATCTTACTGGTGAAAAATTTAACCTTGTATATAAGAAAATCGATGAAGCATTCAGAGATTTTCTAGTAAAGATTAAACCTTTACATGAACTTTTTGATGAAGTGCCAGTTGTTGGGTTTTTATCTACTGGAAATAATTTTTCAATTACTGGTGATTCAAATAGAGTGACATTAGCATTTCAGATTTTTACATCTGCTGAAATGTTTTAGTAAATATATATAACAAAAAAACTTTAATTAAAGGAAACAAATATTATGTCAATACCGCCAAGAATTTTTGGAGTAACGTCAAATGTATCAGGTTTAGCTGAAGGTATTATTGCCAATTCATTGACTTTCAATGATACAGTTGAAACAGCAGAAGCACGTAATGAGAAGGGTGAAATTATTGATATTGCAGCCTTTTCTTTTGGAACTACAGTTGATATTCAAGGAGTATATACTGGTGAAGGTGTAAAAGCAGGACAAACCATCACAATTGGTGAAGATGATTATCTTGTAACATCAAGAACCAAAACCGAATCCAACACAGCTTTCCAAGAATCAAGTGTTTCTGCCCGTAGAGCTGATAAAGCGACTTTACATCCAATCGTTGAAACACCAAGTGGTGTTATCTAACATTCATAAAAAATTCAAACAAATTACTGGGGAGTATATACTCCCCATTTTTATAGAAGGAAGAAAGGTTTTATGTATTTTTCAAAGTTACCAAAAAACGTACAAGAAGCAATCTTTAATCTTACAAAAGATAAAGAATTCCAACATAGATTTGCTACTGATAAAGAATTAGATGAACTGGACTCTTTAAAGAATAATCCAGCAGAGGAATTAAAAGCATTACAATCTGTATTAGGATTGGATTTAACTTTTACAGATAGAAAAACTAAGGTTTTAACACCTGCAAAATGGGCATATCTTTGGATTTTAAATTCACCTTTTGTAACATCAGAAAAACCACCAACTGAAATCGACATTGACCTATTCTTATACATCTTAGAAAAAGGTGTTGAAAATGGTGATATTGTTGAATCTTTCAATAAATCTATTGGATATACTAAAACTATTAACATTGATTATGAAGAAGCATTAAAAGTGATTATCAATGCAATACGAATTGCATTTAGACCTTTAAATCTTTTTCCAAAAAGACAGGGAAATGGTTCAAAACTTGTTTTTGATGCAGATTGGATTACTTCTTTAGTAGCAAGAGTACATGCAGTAACAGGTGAAACACCGAAGTATATCATGCATGAAATGAGTTTGACATCAGCCTGCTATTACTTTGCGCAATATGCAAGGATGAACGGAGATGATACAATTTATAAAAGATCAGAAGAAGAAATCTTGATTTTACAAGACAGAAGAGCATGTGAGCTTATTGTTGATCGTTTAGTAGAATTAAAGGTTATTCCGGAAGAAGATAAAAAGGATATTTTCAATGTGATAACAACAAAGCCTAAAGATTAAAGGTTATGTAAATATATACATATAATATTTTAGGAGAAAGAAATGGCTATAAAGGCGAAAGTAGAAATTGATTCTTCTGGTGTAAAAAAAGGTTTAAAAGAGGCTGAAAATACTGCTAAAAAAGCTGGTATCAATATAAAAGATAGTATGGAGAAGGCTGGGCAGGGTTTTGAGTCAATTAATAAGCTTGGTGGTCCAATAGGTGGAACATTAAAGAATGTTCAAGAAGCAATTATGGGTTTATTGTCACCAGTTGGCTTAGTTATGGCTGGAATTACAGCTTTAGGAACTCTTGCTGTTAAAGTATGGGATATGATGACAGTTTCAGCTGAAGAATATGCAGCAAAAGCAGCAGCAATTTCTCAAAAAACAAAAGCTGATCTTGAAACTGTTTTTAAAGAATCAGAGGAATCCAACACATACTTAGACAGATTAAAAGAACTTGCTAATATAGAAGAATTATCTAATTCCATGAAAATAGAAGCTGCAACATTAATCTCAATATTAGAAAAAAGATATAGTGATTTAGGACTTTCCATTGATATGGCAACTGGAAAAATTAAAGGTCTTGATGAAGCACAACAAAGAATGTTGCAA
>CALUUV010000015.1 GCA_944324055.1 Candidatus Gastranaerophilales bacterium
AAATTCTGCAAAGCTGAAGACTTCACTCACGTTTCAACTGGTGGCGGTGCTTCATTAGAATTCATCGAAGGTAAAGTATTACCTGGCGTTGCTGCTTTAGATGAAAAATAATTAATTTATTATAATTAATTTAAAAGAGTTCTGATTAATTTCAGAACTCTTTTTTATCTTTTAGCAAATTATTTCTTTTTCAATTATTTAAATAACAAAGGATAAATTTTATGAAATTTACAAATATCAAAGCACAATATTTAAACCAAAGCCGCCAACTAACTAAATCTCTTAAGGCAAATAATATTAATCAAAACACTATAAATAATGCTAAAAACCACTTAATTAATTGCTTATCAAACCCAACTATAGGTTTACTAGCAGAACACAAAACTAAAACTAATTATATAAACCCTAGAAATATAAAAAACTATAATAACAACTTGTATAAGTTAAAAAATAATAACTTAATACAAACACTTCAAGATACTCTAGAAAATAGAATTAATAAACTTTATCCAAAAACCAAAGAAGCAAGACAACATTTCATCAATACTGAACAAGTTGTTTTAAATAAAGTTAACCCAAAATCTAAAAATAAAACAAAAGACAAAATATCAATATTTTTTAGAAATCTTGCTCAAAGAATTATTGATGAATCATAAAGCTTTTAAATGTTTCTTCATTAGCTTTTCATTCTTTTGGAATATCATAATATATTCATGTTTGAATATATTAAATCCCATCGCTAAAGCTCTATAACGCCACAAGTTCGCAGTTTTACCTTTTGCTCTTTCATTTCCTTGCATATCTTTAATAATTGTAGCCTTATGAATAAAACCTAATTGTTTCATTCTTTCTTGGCACTCAAATCCTAAAGAAATTATTTGAGAATCTGCATACTTATCACCAATAATCAAAGCAGCAAAACGACCATCTTCCAATAAATCATAACCATTTTTTGCAACTTTTTGGAATAATTCATAAAATTTTCCTGTTGAACCACAATTAGATAAATCTTCTTTTCTATCAGAAAATTTAATAATATCATCATAAGGTGGATGAAGAATTAACAATTGCGCTTTTTCTCTCCCCATAATATCAAGCCTTGCTTGAACTTTTTCTTTTGCTAATTCACTTGCAGAATCCGCACTGATAATATTTACATCTGTAACTAATTGTTTTGGAGTAAATTTTTCAGAAACTTTTTCTGCTAATTCCTCTTTTAATTCAACCCCAATACAACGTCTTCCCATATTGATTGCTTCAATACCAGAAGTTCCTGAACCAAAGAATAAATCTAGTACAATATCATTTTTCTTTGTATATCTTTCATACAATTGTTGAGCAATTTGAGGAATAAAATTCCCGTGATATTCATTTGTATGACCACCTTGTTTTAAACGAGAAGAAAATTCCCAAAGAGTATCAGTTTTAACATGATCATATTCTTTCCATTTTTTAAGGTTAATATCATTATATGAAGTGGTTTTTACTTCATTATCTTTAACGACTTTTAAATTAGCCTTTTGAGGTTCTACTCTTTTGACATTTGATTTTCTTGCCATACAAATCTCCTATGGGAATCCCTAATTAAAATTTCCCTAATACAGAGTAAATTGTAAACAAATATTAAAAATTCCACATCAAACAAATAGACGAAAAATATTATTCTAATTATGTAAAGATATATTATTTGGACTCAAGTTTTTGTTGTAAAACATACACAAATGTTATATAATATATATAGCATGCAACTATCAGGATGATTAGAGATAAACGGAGCTATTCGTTTGAAAAAACGCGTTTTAGGCTATACTTTTAGCCAAGGAAAAACAAATTTGAAATATTTTAGTATCAAAATTTACTTCCTTAGAAAAGGAGGTGAATAAGTGCCGACTATTACTTTTAATGGATTAGCATCAGGACTTGATACTAGCAGCTGGATTGAAGCTTTAGTTTCTGTAAAACAAACCACAGTAACAAGTTTACAAGAAGAACAAAAAGCTCAACAAGAATTACTTAGCGTCGTAAATAACATTAAGTCATTCTTTACAAGCTTCCAAAGTTGCTTACAAAAGATTACCGATTCGCAATTTGGAATATCCTCAATGGATTTGTTCTTACAAAATTTAGCAACATCTTCCAATGCTAATATTGTTACTGCAACGGCAACTACTGAAGCCGCAAGACAAAGCTATGATGTTTTAGTTGACCAACTTGCATCTTCAACAAAAGCTACCAGTGGTTATAAGCAAATTGAAACTCAATTTGCTAAATTTGACACAGAATTAGGCTCATTAGGTGTTAAAGCTGGTACAATTACTGTTAATTCTCAATCTTTTAGCATCAAAGAAAGTGATACTATCCAATCATTATTAGAAAAATTTAATGAAGTTGGTGTTATTGCAACTTTTGATGAAAGTAATAGCACTTTTACAGTTAGCACATCATTAGATAAAATTAATGATGGAACAACAGGTTTGAAAGCTGCACTTAAATTAAAAGATACTACAATACAAGGTTCCACTTCAGGTTCATTAGTCTACGCAACAAAAGATTCCGAGTTATATAAACTAGGATTAACTGCTGGAGATGTAAATATCGAAGGAGTTGTTCATACAATTACAAAAAATGGAAACAGCTATGAAATTCAGAAAGATGGTAGTGCTGGAAGTACTACTATAAATACAATTGGTGATTTCTTAAACTACTTAAAGAGTGCAGAAGTTAATGCTGAAGAAGCAACAATTGATGACAAAGGTAATATAAGCATCAGAGGTGCTGTTATCGAATCAATTGTTGGAGGAAGCAATATAAAAGAAGCCCTAAATTTAGGTGAAGTTACTGAAAGAACAATAATGGAAAGCAATAACTTAACCTATCAATTAAGCCATGTTGCAGATTTTTCAACAAAACTAAGTGACCTAGGAATAACAGGATTAACTTCAATTATTATTGATGGCCAAACATTCCAAATAAATGATGCATCTACTCTTGAATCAATCAAAAATATATTTGAGTGGCAAGGAATGGAAATGGCTATTGATAATCAAGGGGTTATCACAATTAAAACAAATGGTAAAACTTTAGAAGGATCTATTGTAAATAGCTTAGGACTTAAAGTTTCAGAAAACGGTACAACATTAGTTAGTGATGCACAAACTGTAACATATAAAGCTGATGAAAACACATTATTATCTAACCTTGGTATTACAAATACTATGACTTATACAGCATATAAGTCAGATGGAACTGCAATAACAGGTACTATTAATAATAATGCAGATTTAACTATTGCAGACTTTATTAAGAAATTAAAAGGTCAAGGATTAAATGCTTCGTTTGACAAAAATACAAACCAAATAATTATTGAAGATGGTTATATAACAGGAGATGTTGCAAATGCCCTCGGAATGACTTCAAAAACAGAAACACACCAAGAAGCAGCAACATCTAGTACAACGCTTGAAAAACTTGGGGCAACAGGAAATCAAACTCTTTCTATAAATGGTGGTAATGCAAAAACATATGATAAAACTACAACATTAAACACCATTATTACAGATATACAAAATGCTGGTGGTAAGGTTGAATTTAAGGACGGTGTAATGACTGTTTCTGGAGTTACACTTGGAGGAACTCTACCAGCACTATTAGGATTTGAAGCCACAACTCAAGGGACTGCGGTTACTTCTGGAGAAATTAAAGTTATCACAAACTCTTCTTCTACAAGTACAGGTGATGTGGAAGAAACAACAGAAAATGATATTTCTTTAACCAGTAAAATTGGAGATATTACAGGTTCTACAAATAACTACACATTATACGTTGATGGTACTTTAACTAATTTAACTAAAGATTCTACATTACAAACTATTTCTAACGCTATTACCACTAAAGGTGGAACATTTAAAATCAATGATGATAATACAATCTCGATTGAAGGAGTTACATTATCAGGATCTGTGGTTACTGCACTAAAATTAGGCGCAGCTGGCCAAGGAACTTCTATGACAAGCAACAACCCTATTACTGTTGGTGGCGTTGAAAATATTGCAACTGAAAATAACACTTTAAAAGATTTAGGAGCAACAGGAAACCAAACGCTTGTTATAAATGGCTCAACAAAAAATTATGCAAATACCACAACTCTTGCAACTATTTTCAACGATATTAAAACAGCAGGTGGAACTGCAAAAATTGAAAATGGAGTTATTCAAATTGATGGCGTTACACTATCAGGTACTGCAGTTGATACAATGAAGTTAGAAGCAACAACAACAGGTTCAACTGTAACTTCTGGCAACTTAACAGTTATAAGTTCAACTACATCAACAAGCTCATCTGCTCTTGCTCCTAGTGTAACAAAACCTATTACAACATCTTCTAAACTTGGAGAAATTACAGGTAATACATCAGGAACATACACATTAAATATCAATGGTACAAATAAAAATTATACAGGCTCAACATCTTTATCAACAATAAAAACTGACATTCAAAATGCTGGTGGAACATTTAATATTGATGAAAATGGTAAAATCACAATTGAAGGAGTAAATTTATCAGGAACAACATTAACAGCATTAGGACTTGAAACTACAGGTGAAAGTACCACAATGTCAAGTAATAATGCAATTACATTAACTCAATCCTTCTTAATTGATGGAACAACAAGTATTGGTGGAACAGGTTCAAATTCTCTTGGCGTTGCAGTTGATAGAAGAGACTATGCAATATACGATAACTATGGCAACAAAATAAAAGCAAGTTCTACCGATGGAACATCAGGTAGTAGTACGATAAATGATTGGTTGGCAAGCATAAACTCTGCAATGAACACACACTATGGAACAACAAATAAAGTTTATGCTGAAGTTAAAAATGGTATAATTACAATCTATGAAGGATATGTAACAGGCTCTCTTCCAACGGCTATTGGAATGAAAACTGAATCTATTGTTTCAGGAAAACAAATCACGGGTTCTGTCGCAAAATATGAAGAAACAAACAATAAATTCATCGGAAGAGTCTCAGACCAATATATCCCAGAAAATGCAACAAGAGTTTCTGCAGTATCATCATTTACATCAGGTCAAACTTATTATATTTCTGATGCATCTGACTTAACTAAATTAGCTTCATTAGTAAATGGGGGTGCTAATACTTCAGGTGTTACATTTGTTTTAACAAATGATATTGATATGGGATCTACAACATTCACTCCTATTGGAAATACATCAACCCAAAAATTCCGTGGGACATTCCTTGGAAATGGATATGAAATTAATAATATTAAAATATCAGGCAACCGTACGTATTATGGGCTATTTGGATACATAGAAGGAGCAACCATAAAAGACCTTGGTTTAACGAATATCTCAGTTAACAATACAACGAATACAACTAATAATACTCAATATGTTGGTGGTTTGGTAGGTTACGGTAATAATTCAATAATTGATAATTGTTACATTATTAATGAAAATCCTTACCTAGAATATATTTCTTCGAGATCTGATGATATAAATATTGGAGGATTAGCAGGAGTTTTAGCTCGTTGTAATATAAATAATTCATATGCTCAAGTAAAAATATCTGTCACACAATCTAATATTTATCATGGAGATATAGGAGGTTTAATAGGACAACTATATTTAGGAGAAATATCAAATAGTTTTGCTAGCGGTACAATTGAAGTAAATATTAGTAATGGATATGACACAAGTGTTGGTGGATTTATTGGTTCAAATTATGGAGATGTAAGAAATTGTTATACAACAACTTCAATGGATATAACAATGAAGACATCTCATTCATCTGAATACTTTGTATCTGGAGGATTTATTGGGACTATAACTGAAGGAATAATTAATAACAGCTATGCTAATAACACAAATATTAATACTAACGCAAGCTCAACAAATAGATATTCACATTATGGTTTTTGGGGAAGGAATTCAGATTCATCAGGGATTGCAAATAATTGTGGATATAATAAAGACATATATACGAGAGACCCCGGAAGTTCACCTAGCGATACAATTGCAAGCTTAACATCAGCATATATTACTAGTGTCATTCCTAAACTGCTCGGAACAAATACATCTATTGAACGTTCAATATATAATTCAATGAAACTTAGTGATATTGGCTTTTCTAGTACAAATGAAAGAACTATTGCTATTACTATTGATGGAACAAGAACAGAAAAATCTTTTGCTTCAAATGCGACAGTACAAGATGTAGTTGATTATTTAAACACTATTACTGGAATTAATGCCACATTTGAAGATTCTGTATTAAAAGTTCGTTCTAATACTTCTCAAAATATTGTTATTGGAGGTATTCTTGGAAATATACTATTAGGAGGTTCATCTTCTGAATCTGAAGTTTACGAAACTCATACATCTGCTGAAAAAATATATTATACAAAAACAAATATTGCTCTATCTAACGCAACACGTGTTGGGGACTTAATTGGATCTGAAACTACAGGAACTTTAAACTTATTAATTAACGATACTCAAGTTACATTGAGCTATGGACCTGATACTACAATGGGAGATATTATTTCGGACCTTAGTCAATATGGTATCAACGCAAGTATAAGTTCTTCAGGAGTATTCTCATTTACATCTGATGACAAGGTTTCTATATTTGGAGATATTGGTAGAAGCTTATTAGGTGCTGCTGGAACAATCACCTATACAGGAAATGAATACGAATCAGGAAATCTTAATGGAACATCTACTCCTACACTATCATCAACTACAACACTTGAAAGCTTAGGTATTACATCAGGAAATATACAAATTCTTGATGGAAATGGAAAGTTAGTCAATAATATTGATATTGATAGCACAAAAACATTAGGCCAATTAGCATCTACATTATCTGCATATGGCTTTAATATGTCTATTGATACAACGAATAAAAAAGTTACAATTTCATCATCTAATGATTATAAACTAGCAGATGGTTCTTCTAATATGGTTTCTGGTTTAAAATTAAGTAACTGGACCTCAACATCATCTAAACTTACATCAAATACAACACTTGCACAAATGGGATATGCTGATGGAACTAGTCTTACTGTTGTTTTAGATGGTAACAACACTATGCAATTATCATTTAGTGCGAACAATACAGTACAAGATATCATCAATGCTTTATCTGCACTTGATATTAATGCATCTATAGATACAAATGGTAAATTCTCTGCTACTAGTAATAATCACTCATTTATGTTTACTGGGGATTTAGGTTCTTTCCTCACTCAAGGAACTACTGGATACATCGATAAAGACATTGGATTTGCAAGTTCTGAATCTTTAAAATTTAAAACCCAAACTACAGCACTAAAAACAGATACTACTATCGAAGACTTACTTGGTGTTAAACAAGATGGAACATTAAGAATTACTATTAATGATGAACAAATCATAAATTTAGACTATAAATCAGATGACACAGTTCAAAGTGTACTTGATGATTTAGCAAATCTTGGAATAAATGCTACAATAAGTCCAACAGGAGTATTCTCTGCAACTAGTGATGATAAAACTTTCGTTCTTTCTGGGAATATTGGAAGAGCTTTACAAGGTAATGCTCCTACATATGACAACTTTGATAACAAATACCAGTCAGAAGATTTAACTTATGAACTAACATCTAAAATTACAAATAATTCTATACTCAAAGATATTGGTATAAATTCCGGACAAGTATTTATATTAGATAAAGATGGTAATGTCATAAATTCAATCGATATAAATAATGAAATGACTATACAACAAACAAAAGCAGCATTACTATCTTATGGCTTTAACATGGGAATTGATGCATCTGGCAAAATTACTATATCATCAAATGATGGATACAGTTTAACAGATGGTTCATCTAATATGATATCCAAGTTTAAGCTTACAAATTGGGCAAAAACAGAAACAAATTTATCTACAAATACAACTCTTGCACAAATGGGATTTAAAGAAGGTGCAGACTTAAATATATTGCTTGACGGAAATACACCAACTAGTATTTCATTTGGTGCAACAGATACTGTACAAGATATAATAAATGCACTCCAAGCATTGGGAATTGATGCCTCTGTAAACCCAACTAATGGTGCTTTTACAGCTATTAGTACTGAACATTCATTTGTATTTTCTGGAGATTTAGGTAAATTCCTAACAAATGGTACCGCTGGATATGTAAACTCTGATAAGGGATATATTACAACAGATCCTTTAATGGTAGACGTACCTGTTGTAACAAATACATCAGATGAACTTAAATATTCTCATGCGCTACAAGCGAACGATACCGTAGAATCTATGGGATTTGCAGATGGTGGAGTTATAAGACTAATTCTTGATGGAGATACTTCTTATTCATTTAGTTTTGTTGGCTCAGACACAATGCAAGATATAATGGATACACTTGCAACCTATGGCATTAACACAACAATTGATGCAACAGGAAAAATCTCTTTTGATAGTAATCAACATACCTTTACATTAGGTGGTGCTCTTGGTTCATACTTAACACAAGGTGGAACATACACTGAAAAAGATACAGAATTTGTTTCCGATCCTATACGTTTCAATACAACTGAAAAAATTACTACTGATACAAAATTATCAGATTTAGGTGTTGCAAATGGAACTTTAAATATTGTTAAAGACGGACAAATTGCTGCAAATAATATACAAATAGATGAAAATACTACTATTGGACAATTATTCAATGCAATTAAAGTTTATGGAATGGACGGTTCTATTGTAACTGATGATGCTGGAAATACATCAATTAGAATTTATTCTACAGGAGATACCGTTCTAAAAGATGGAACAAGCGATGTTGTAACAAAACTTGGTTTAAAGGTCATCGAACAAGGTGACTACGATTCTCAAATTACATATTGGGATACTGGAGTAACATCTGGATTATTAACTGAAGATATGTTATTAACATCTTTCGACAAAGATGGAAAAACTTCTGTAGGCTCATTAATCTTTGAAACAGGTACAGGAGCTGATACAAAACAACATATTGTAAATATATCCGCAGATGAGACTATTGGCTCTTTCCTTAAAAAAATGCAAGATGAAGGAGTTCATGCAGTATTAGATAATGGTGTTATAAAAATTGATAATAGTGTATATGGTTTAACATTCACTGGTGGTACTTCCGGAATTTTTGATACTTTAGGAATGACTATTGGAGACCTATATACATATGCTTCTAGCGATTCTGCTATTACATATGAAGAAGAAGTTACTCTATCAGTTGCAAATTATGCAGATGGCGATACAACATTAAGTACTGTTAATGTTACTGATGGAAATATGAGTATTTATGTTGACGGGGTAAAAACAACTATTACAGTTTCTTCTACTGACAAATTTAGTGACTTATTTGGTAGAATAGCATCTGAAGTAGGAAATAAAACAGGCGTTACAGTTAATGTTGGATTCTTAGATATAAATGGAAATATCCAACTTAACCCAACAGAAGCAGAAAATACAGGTATTATTGCTATTGAAGCTGTTGGAGATCATTCAATTGTAATCGGGGCTTCTAATGATACTACAAACTTTGCAACTATCGCTAATTTAAAACAAGAATCAGCATCTAAAGTTACAGGATCTAGAGCTCTTTATAAAGTTAATATCAATTCTTTAATCACAGACACAGGTTTATTCAAAGAAGGCGATATAACTGAAGGAACATTTACTATAGGAGACGCTGAATTTACAATTGATTCTACTACAACTTTAAGTAATTTAATCAGTCAAATTAACGCATCTGATAAATCATATGCTTCTGCTTACTGGGATACGCTTTCTGGTACATTAGTTTTACAATCTACTCTTACTGGAGAATCTTTAATAAACATCGAAGCAGGAACAAGTAATTTTACAGATATTATGGGATTCACTGAAAATATTAATGGTGTTGAAACCCTTGTTACTGATTCACAAACATTGGGTAAAAACGCTATCGTTAAAATAAATGGAACAACAGTAACATCAACATCAAATGTTATTACAAGTGACATATCAAAAATTAAAGGTTTAACACTTAATATAAAACAATTATCTAAAGGTGAGACAGTAACAATTACTGTTGAACAAGACGATGAAAGCATTTACAATGCAGTATCTGAAATTCTAGAATCATACAATAGCCTAATGGAAGAATTAGAAAAACAATTAGGTGATGGTGGCTCTTTACAAGGTGATTCTATTCTTAAAATGATTAGAAATAACCTAAAACGTTTGATGACTCAAACTGTTGGAGGAACTACTGTTTATAAAAACCTAGCAGCAATAGGTATTTCAACAGGAGAAGCTCAAGATAGCATTTCTACAGATGTAACAAACTTATTGATAGATAAAGATACATTTATGAGTGCACTTGAAGAAAATTCTGATGCTGTAAAACAATTACTTGCAGGCACTAAAGATGCTCCAGGGGTATTCTTAAAAGTTGGCAATATCATTGATAACGCTCTCGCATCTTCTGGATACATATATACAACAGAAAATCGTATTAACAAAAACATAAAAAGACTTGGCGATAAAATCATAGATGCAAATGAAGCACTTGCTCATTATAGAGAAAGCCTTGAAAAGAAATTTGGCAATATGGAACTTATTATCTCTAATCTACAAAACTCATATAGCAGTTTCCTAGGTAAGAGTTAGATTTAAATTATGCTCCTATTTCTTCCATTAAATCTTGAATTTCATCTATTAATTTAGCATCTTTTGTTCTATCTGCATGAACTAAAGCTTTTCTTAATAGAACTTTGGCTTTTCCTGGACATTTAAAGTCTAACATTAATTCTGCTGCAGCTTTATAATTTTCTGCTACATTTTCTTGAGCATTTGCATCTCTATAATTTTTTACAGCATCTGCATAGAATTTTAAAGCTTTATCAGGTTTATTGAAATGATTATATGCACCAGCTGTATAACTAGAAACAAAACCTTTAGTTTTAGAATCATCAGTTTGAGATACTAGAACATGTGCTTCTGCATAAAATTCAAATGCCTTTCTATCATATTTATCAGAGAAAATATTTGCAATTCTTGTTAATGATGTAGATTGAGCTACTAAGTTATCATTTGCACCTGCATATGATACAGATGTTAAATAATGATTTAATGCTGGTTCTATTTGATTAACATCATCATAAATTTGAGCCATTGAATAATGAGCCTGTGTTTTAATGTTATTATCAGTAGTTGATTTTAATGAACGGTTATAACTATTTAATGCTTGAACAACATAGTTATTATCATCATAAATTTTACCCATTTCTAAGCAAATTTTTGATTGAGTTTCACCATCATTAATTTGTTGAGCTCTTACTAATGCTCGATGGAACATATCCATTGCTTTTGCAGGATTGTTTGCAAATGCATGCTTTTTAGCCTGAATAAATAATGATTTTAATTCAGTATCTTCAGGAATGATTGTAACCTGAGGTTTTGGTTTATGTTGAACTATATTCTTTGGAGGAATATAATCATTGATTGGTTCTGTGACATGTGGATTTTGCTGAATAACAACCTGTTTTTGTTGTTGTACAGGTTGAGGAATTGGTTCGTATTGTGTTTGTTTATCTTGTACTATTTCTTGTGGTTCCGCAGGTTGTTCTTGTGCTTTTGCCTCAGCTTGAGCTGCTTCTCTTGCTGCTTTTTCTGCTTTTGCACGTTTTTCTTCTTCACTTTCTGGGAATTTTACAAGAAATGCTTTATTTACTTCACCGTCATTATAACGATAATTAATTCTTTGTAAAAATAAGGCTTCTAACCATTTTACAACTACTTTTGATTCTTTATTTAATGTTTCTGAAATATATTTGTCTAATATTGCAGCAGCATTTAATAAGTTTGTTTGAACAAAATTGATTGAAGGTGCTTCACCTTTTGTATGAGTTTCTACCTCTTGTAAATAATCTTCAACTTCTTCTCTTAAAATATCAGGAGTACCTATTGCAGATATTGTATTTCTGAAATCTTTTAATATCTGTGCAATATTTACTTTATTACTAGTAGCAGCCATTGGTCTGCTATCAGCTTCCATTTCCTCTGCAGGAGCTTCTGCTTCATAAACTTGTGGTTTAATATTATTTTCTGCTGGCTGATTTTGAGGTACAGGTCTTGGCTGTGCCTGTTGTTGTACAGGCATTGGCTGTGGTTGTACCGGTTGAGGTCTTACAGGTTGCTGAGGTGCTCTCTGTACTGTTGGAGCTACATTTGGTTTTGATACTGGAGCATTTGCTGGTTTTTTAGGTGCTTCTTCTTCTGCTCCTCTTGGTACTGGACGAGGAACTACATGACGACGTACTGGCTTCTTTGGTTTAGCCACATCTGAAGCTTTTCCTCTTGCAATAGTTTTAGATTGATTTTGTTGTTGCTGACGGCCTTGTCCTTGACCTTGTCCACGTCCACCATTTTGCTGCAAAGAATCCTGAGTCTTTTGTTCAGACTCTTCTTCTTTTTTATATCCTTGACCATTAGCCATATAAGGTCTTGGTGCTACTGGATTCATTGCATTATACACTTACAAACCGTCCTTCCTAGAAAGATTATCGTCAATTATACCATTTTGTTCAATCTTTCTATAGTGAAATCATACTTTTGTAGGACTTCATCATGTATATAATGTTTTTTATTGAAAAGTCATGAATATAGTTAAGACATGTTACGACATTATTTTATTTAAGAAATTACTATATGAATTTTGCATGCCTGAAATTACAGATTCCATATTTTGGAAATTTCTCTCTAAACGTTTTCTATAATTTTCAATATCTTGATTTGTTTCGGATATTTTTTGTTGAGTTTTATTTATACTTCTTGTTAATGAATTTGCTAAATTAGTAAAATATCCATTAGCATTTACTGTTGTTTCTACAATGTTATTTGCTTGTAAGAATATACCAGGATTTGTTTTTGTTCCTACCAATAGCTTTTTCACTGCATCTGAATCTAATTCTAATGCACTCATAAATGTATCTTTATCTATCAACAAGTTTGTTACATCTGTTGTAATACTATCTTGAGCTTCTCCTGTTGAAATACCTATTGCTGCTAAATTCTTATAAACATAATCACCCATTAATGAAGATGTCATTAATCGTTTTAGTTGATTTCTTATCAATTTCAATAATGGATCACTTCCTAATGAATTTCTATCTGCTAATTCTTTATTTAATGCTTCCATCATTTGATTATAAGCATCTAATGTTTCTGAAACCGCATTATAAATAGATTCATTATCCTGTTCCACAGTAATTGTTACTGTTTCACCTTTTGAGATATCTTTTAAGTTTATTGTTAAACCTTTAATTTTTGATATATCACTTGTAATAACATTTGATGTTGAAGTAATTGTTGTACCATTTATTTTTAGCACAGCATTTTTACCCAATGTTTGCGAATCAGTAACTAAAGCATTTTCACCATCTTTTTGAGTTGTGAATCCCATTATATCTGTAAAATTACTTGTTCCAGCTTCTATATTTATTAAAGATGCACCTGTTAAAGTGGATTGTATTACCATTGTACCTGATAATGTATCCCAATAAGCAGTTGCATAAGCTTTTTCGGATTTATTTATTTGTGTCATCAAATCGTTTAATGTTGTTGTAGCATCAATTGTAAATTCGGCATCACCGATTTTGAATGTTCCTTCTGTTATATCACCTGCTCTGTATAAACCTGATTCTGTTATTAATGAATCAGAATTTACTTTATACAATGATCTTGAACCAGAAACTCTGTTGAAATCTGATTTATTTAAATTTGCAATCGTTGCAAAATTAGTTGTATCAATTGATGATCCGATAACAAGTTCATGACCTTCTTCGACTTCAAATGCAATTATACCTGTATTATTATCTAATGTCGGATTAGCTACAATATTTCCATCTTTATCTAAGAATCCAGCTTTAATTGCGACACCTGAACGGGCATAAGTCATTGCAGAAATTTGGGCAAATAAATCTCCAAATGTATCTTCTGAATTAATTTGTATTGTTGATTTAATACCGTCTATATATATGCTCATCTGACCATCTGTGGCATTAACTGTTTTTAATTTAGTTGTTGCATCTGCAAAGTTTGCAGCTGAATAATTTACTTCTCCAGTATAATGTAATGCAGAATTACTTGATGCATAAATATCAACATCTTCTAAATCTAAGCTTAATGTATTTAATAATCCTGATGTTCCACCTTTGAAATTAATACCATCAATACCAGAATGTATTTTTATTATGCCATTTTCTAAAGATGCACTAATACCAGAATCATTAAATTTCTTAAGTAAAGAATTAATTGTTTCATCTTCTGTTATGTTAATAATATGTTCAACTGCATCTGCACCAGTACCAGTTTCTATAATCAATGAACCTTGTGCGATAAAACCATTTTTATCAAAATCAGATAATTTCATATCTCCAGTTATTAAACCTGATTGAGCATCATCTTCCCAATATACAACATTACCTTCATAATCTCCTTGTCTTATATCAAGAAGATTTAAGCCTGAAACAACATTTGAAGTTCCATCAGCTAATTTAATATTAGAATTAGAAGATATTTGTATATATGTATTACCTGATTCATCTGTTTTTATTTCACCATTTAATCCATATATTTTGATACCACTAAATAATTGGTTTATAGTTGTATCTTCGGTTATATTTATTGTGGCATACGGATTTCCATCTTTTAAAATATTGATATCACCTTTTGTTATTCCTAAATCAGATAATTTTGTATCACCTGTTACTTTTTCAACAGTATCATATTTTAATGAAGGAGATACATATCCTGTTGTTTCATTATAATAATTTCCACCTGAAACTAAGAATGAGCCTAAATTACCAATCATAGTAAATTGATTATTCAATGCTTCTGCAACAAAATTACCGTTAGAATCCACTGAAGCATTTATTCCATAAGCGGATAATGCATATATTACATCTTGAACAGTATCACTTGCTAAGAATGATAATGTATAAGATGTATTACCATTTAACATCACTATTACGTTTCCACCATTAGTGAAACCTAATGAACTTAATGTTGAATCTGCTGTCATTAACTTATCATAATCAAGTTCATCAGAACTCATTTCTACATATTTCTTTTCTTCTTCTAATGGTTTATAAGTTTTATAGCCAGTATCTCTATTAACGTAACCTGTTGTTCCTTTAGTTAAGAAACTTCCTAAAGTTCCACTCATTACAAAAGTATGATTAGTACTTTCAGCTGTAAATTGGCCATTTGCATCAACCGAAGCATTTATTCCATAAGCAGATAGTGCAAATATTATATCTTGTAATGTTTGGTTTGCATCAAATGATAAAATATTTTGAGTTAAACCATCTAAGAATAGATTTAAGTCTGCTCCATTTTTGAAGCCCATTTCTGATATTGTAGTATTTAAATTAAGTTTTTCAGTAGTTTTATTCCAATTTTTTAATCCCATTTTAGAAACCATATTGGATGTTCCATCTGCAAGAATATATCCTTGGTTAGAAGTAATAGAAACTTTTCCATTAGAATTTATTGTCATATCAAATCCATATGGTTTTAACATTGATTGAATTTGACCAATAGTGAAAGAATCATCTACACTAAGAGTCTTTAATATATCACCATTATTATCTAAGATATGAATTTCACCAGCTAAAATACCTAATTCTTTCATAGAAGAATCTATTTTCGCAGTTCCAGTAGTCTCATAAGATAAATCTTTTGAAAGATATCCAGTAGACATATCTTCATATTTAGGAGTTCTTCCAGAAAGAGCTTCTCCTATATCACCAGAAAGTCTAAATACTTTATTTAAACTTGTAGCAGTTAAAACTCCATCATTAATTTTTACATCGATACCATAAGCAGCTAAATCCGCAATAATATCTTGAACCTTATCATTCGCATTATATTTTAAGTCATAAACAGTATTTTCATCTATTGTTAACCTTAAAATTCCACCCTCACCGGTGCCTAGTAAGTCACCTATTAAAGTATCTTCTGTCAACTTAACAGCTGAACTTGAAAATTCAAGAGGATTTTCACTCTTGTAGCCATTTGATATTTGTTCATATCCATTTATTGAATTTTGAGTCAAATATACTCCAAGCTCTCCTGTTAAAACGAATGAGAAATCAGCAGAAGCTGTAAATTTACCATTTGAATCAACAGATGCATTTATACCGTATGATTTTAATTTCGCTATTATTGTATCAAGTGTATCATTTGCAGTAAATGATAAATCTGGCATTATTTTTCCTGCAACCACTACTCCTAATGAAGCTCCTGATGAGAATCCCATTTCTTCAACTGTTGAAGTATTTGTTAATTTATCTTTATTAGATACCCAGTTATCTAGTTTCATTTTTGAAACCATATCTGAAGTTCCATCAATTAATTTATTTTCTCCATCAGCAGTTACAGTAACTTTTCCATTTTGAATATTTAATGTAAAACCATATTTAGCAAGTAGAGACGATACATCATTTATTGACATTTCATTATCTATTGTTATTGAAGAAATCACGTTACCAGAACTATCTTGAATATGAATATTACCAGATGATATTCCTAATTCTTCAAGCTTAGTTGAACCATTAGCTAAATAAGAATTACTTGATGATAAGTTTTCTGAAACATATCCTGATGGATTGTATGTTGTACTGCCAACTGAACCTTTTAATGCACTACCAATTGCACCATAAAGATCTGTTTTTGCACCATCATTTTTTATTGCTGTAAATATTCCATTTTCTATTTTTACATCAAAACCTTTTGATTCTAAATATGCCATAACATCTGCTAATGTTTGATTAGCATCAAATGTTTCCATAACAATATTACCGGATTCATCTTTATATCCGATACTTGCAGCATTATTTGATTTCAATAATTCTGAAATAGTTGTAGCTTCTGTTATTTTTTCATCACTACCTTCAGCCATTAAATGAGAAGAATCTGTATTTTGAGTTATTGTATTTGTAGTAGTTGATGCACGACCTCCAAATAACATATTTGCAAGGCCTCCAGTTACAGATAATTCACCAGATTCAGATGAAACAACAAATTTTGAATTTGATTCATCAAACTCAGCATTTATTCCATCTATACTATTTAGCCAATTAATAACATCTTCAACAGTATCTCCATTATTAAAATATTTTTGATAAGTATTACCATTAACTTGGACTGTTATATCTCTTGATATAGAATTGGATCCTAATCTATCAAGTGATGTATCTAGACTAACATCAATAGTATATTGATCTGAATAATTTTTACGTCTTAATGTTGGAGTACTACCTTCATAATAACTCCAGCCCTTATCTGCAGTAAAACCTAGACCCTCCATTATAGATTGTCTTTGCATTTCTTCCATTGTTAATGCAGTAGAACCAACAGAAACATCTGTTGTATATGCTTGTTTGTTATAAACATTACCTGTTGTAGTTCCGCCATTTTTTCTACCTAAAAATGCTCCAACTGCAGAAGTTCCTGAAACAATACCAGTTGAATAACTATTTGATATAGAGCCAGAATCTAAATTTCCAACTAAACCACCAACATTTGTTTTACCATTAACAGTACCTGTAGCAAAAGCAATATTAACAACAGAGCCTGATTGCATATTACCAATTAGGCCACCTGCATTTGATCCAGTAGATGTAATATTTCCTGTAGCATATGATTTTTTAACTGCACCAGAAGATTGACCCACTAATCCGCCGATATTTGAACTTCCTGATACATTTATTTCTGAATAAGATTCTGTAATTGATGAATTTTGTCCCAAAGAACCTACTAAACCACCAACATACGAACCGCCAGAAATAGAACCTTTTCCATATACATTAGAAATTGTTGATTCACCTTCATCATATCCAACCAAAGCACCAACATATGATGCTGATGATGAAATATTAACATTTTCCAATGCTACATCTTGTATTTGTGCATCTTTTACATATCCAAATAAACTTGTGTTTAGATTTGAGATTGTATGACCATTTCCATAGAATAAACCTTCAAATGCCTTATCCTGAGTATTTCCAATTGAAGTTATTCCTGAAGCATCAATATCAGTTTCTAAAACAAATGAAACTCCTTCTGTAACTGCACCATTATTAACTAATGTTATTAATTTATCTAAATCAGCACGATTACCTATATAGAAAACTTCACCTGAAACAAATGAATCTACTTGATTTACATAAACTTTACCACCATTTGTAAATGAAACATTAGAATTCAAATATGGTGTTGTTTCATCAGTATATTTCCAACCTTTATCTGCAGTAAAGCCTTGTGCTTCCATTTTTGATTTATCCCACATCTCTATTAGATACATGCCGGTAATACCATTAGAAGAACCTGATCCAACAGCACTTAAGGTAGTAGAACTATTGAATACATTACCAGAGATAGTAACTCCCGAGTCAACCTCTCCAATAAAGCCACCAATAGTTGAATTTCCTTCAACATATCCAGTAGAATATGAATTTGAAATATTACTACCGTTTTGTGCTTGGCCAACAAAACCACCAGCAGTAGAGTTTTGAGAAATAACACGTCCAGTTGAATATGCAGTTTCAATAGTTCCACTATTAGCACCTACAAATCCACCAATTATTGCCCAACCAGAGACATTTCCTGTCGCATAACTATTTTTTATTGTACCAGTGTTAACACCTGCTAACCCACCAGCTGTATCAGTTGTAGTAATTTCAGCAGTTGAATAAGATGAATCTATTGAACCTTTATTATAACCAACAAGACCACCTACATATGTTGCACCAGAAATTGTACCTGATGAGTATGCATTTTTTATAATAGTACCTTTATCAGCATAACCAACAAGTGCACCTGAATAATCATCTGTAGCTTCAACAGATGCGTCAACAATAGCAACATCCTGAATTAAAGCATCCTTGGTATATCCAAAAAGACCTGCATAATTACCTGTTACAGAAATTTGTAAGTTTGATATTTTATGTCCATTTCCATAAAAATCACCTTTAAACTCCGAATCTTGATTTCCAATAGGAGCAAAATCAACTCCTGACATATTAATATCATTTTGAAGAACAAATGTAACACCAGTTGTATCAGCACCACCATTTACAAAATTTGCCAATGCAATTAAATCTGCTTTTGTTGCAATGTAATAAGTATCACCAGCTCTTAATTCATCAACATTAGAAACAAGTCTTGAACCACCATTTTCTTCAATAGCAATATTACCCAAATATGGAGTATTATATTGAGTATATTTCCAACCCTTATCTGCAGTAAAGCCTAATCCTTGCATTATAGATTGATTTTGCATATCAACAAAAGTTTTACCAATAATACCTGAAGAAGAACCAGAACCTACACCTGTTATTTCTAAGTTAGAATTATATACAGCATTAGAAATTGTTGCAGAAGTTGATCTTCTCCATCCTATTAAGGCTCCTGTATATTGGTTTCCATATACTCTACCGGTTGAATATACGGTATCAATATTATATGAACTGCCATCATTAGCTTCTATTAAACCAACTAAGCCACCAACACCTTTTGCATTTTTAGCATTAACATTACCTGTTGCGTAAGCATTCTTAATATTGCCACCATTCATCATTGAACCAGCTAAACCACCAGCCCAATAAGCAGAAGCAGTAACATCACCAGATGCATATGAATTTTCTACTGTACTATCATTAATAATACCTATTAAACCACCAACATTTCTTTTACCTGAAACATTTGCAGAAGAATATGAATTACTAATTTTAGATGATTTCAAATCTCCAACCAGACCACCAATTTGATCTGATGCTGATGAAACATTACCTGTAGAATAAGCATTTATTATTTCAGTATTATTAATAGCTTGACCAACTAAAGCACCTGTATATTGTCCACCTTTGACATCTACATTTTTTAATCCAATGTCTCTAATAGTAGCATCTGATGTATAACCAAATAAACCAACATACATCTCTGTTGAATCAATAGTTAAATTAGAAATAACATGGCCATTTCCATAGAAATTACCCTTAAAGGCATTACCAGCTTTACCAATTGGAGCAAAATTTGTAACAGAAGATAAGTCAATATCTCCATCTAGAACAAAATCAATATTAGTAGTATCAATTCCTCTTTCATTTACAAATGTAGCTAGAGCTTTTAAATCTTCAACAGATGCAATATGATATCTGTTTCCTGATATTAATGCTTGTCCAGAATTTAGCATTTGACTAACAGTCTGATGACCTGTATATACTTCTAATTCTTCTGTTTCATATGTATAAAGATTTGTTGTAGTCATAGACATTTCAGAAGATTGTGTTATCAAATCTGCTAAATCTCCGGATGCTGTCCATTTATAATTAGATTTAAATGTCATCATTCCAGAAGAATCAATTGATGCTGCAATACCATTTTGTTTTAATTTATCAATTAAAGTTTGAATTGTATCATTTTTACCTAAAGTAATGGTTGTAGAGCCAGCACCAGTTTTATTTATAACAAAATTATGATTATCAGCATCCCAGAAAATATCTTCCATACGAGAAGATGTAGAAAGAGTAACTTCTTTTGTTTGATAATCCGAATTAATCGAACCAGTACCAGATTTACCCAACACTTTATTGGCTAAATCTCCTGAAATAGTAAAATCTTCATAGCCATTAGATCCTATTAAGAACTTCCCATCATTAATAGATACTTGATAACCTTTTGCCTTAAGAGCATCAATCAAATCTTGAATAGTTTTATCAGGTCCAAGAGTAATATTCTCTCCATTTATCGTAAATGTATGACTATTAGAATCCCCAAATAAATCACCGATATAACTATCTGCAGCTAACGTATGAGTTGTTGTAGTTGTAGTAGAGCCAGAACCATCTTCAGACCTTTCCATAGTATATTTATCTGAAGCCCCACCGTTAGAGCCCTGTAAATCAACAGTAGCTGCACCAAACAATTTTTGAGCTAAATCACCAGTTAATACATGGTCATTATTAGAATCTATTGAAATTGTACCATTTACCATTGAACCATATATTTTTTTATCATTCCATAATTTATCAAGAATATCAGCAATAGTATCAGAAGAACTGAAAGTTATATTATTACCATCAACTGTTAATGTATGGTTACTTGAATCACCAAACAATTGACCTACAGTAGTAGATAAATTAGCATCTTTAGTAACTGTTGTTGTAGAACCTATTGTTCCAGACATATTACCAAAATGAGGACTTAAACCACTAGAATAAACCCAACCATTAGCAGTTTTAAAACCTTTACCTTCCATAAATGTTTTATTTTTTAATTGGTCATATGTAGCACCACTAATACCAGTAGTAGAACCTGAACCAACTCCTGCAGTTCCAAAACTAGAATTATAAACACCATTAGTTAGAGAAACAGAAGTTGAACGACGCCATCCTATTAAAGCTCCTGTATATTGATTTCCAGTAACTTTCCCTGTTGAATAAACAGTATCAATTGTGTAAGAACTACCTTGTTCCAATAATCCAACCAAACCGCCAACACCTTTAGCAGTACTTGCATTTACATTCCCTGTTGCATAGGCATTTCTTATTGTACCTCCAGCAGCCATTGCTCCAACTAATCCACCAACCCAATAAGCAATAGCAGTAATATTTCCTGTAGCATATGATTTTTCTATTATTGAATTATTATTCATAATACCAGCAAGGCCACCAACATTACCATTTCCTGTAACACTTGCATTAGAATATGAATTTTTTATAGTAGAATTATTTAATTCTCCAACTAACCCCCCGACTTGGTCAGAAGTAGAAGATACAGATCCTTTTGAATAACAGTTTATTATCTCAGTATTTTTTGCATAACCTACTAATGCACCTGTATATGTAGAACCAGATATAGTTACATTTACTAATCCTAAATCTTGTATTTTTGCACTTTCTGTATAACCAAATAAACCTACATCCATGGAATTTGAATTAATTTTTAAATTAGAAATAGTATGACCATTTCCGTAGAATTCACCTTTAAAAGAATAATTTTCATTCCCGATTCGGGCAAAATTAGAACTTGTTAAAGTTATATCATTTTCAAGAACAAATTTAACACCAGTAGTATCCTGGCCGGCATTTACTAATGACGACAACTTGTTTAAATCCGCTTCATCTTTAATATAATATGTATTACCTGATACAAAACTAGTTACACTAGAATCTGACACATAAATTTTAGAACTACCTGTAGGAGGGTTATCATTATTTATGATTATACCATAATCGAACCCAATAAAATCATCTACATATCGTCCAGAACTACTTACTGTACCATAAGCATAAGAATTATTTATAGCTGCAGTAGCGGACTCACCTATATATACTTCAGCATTACCAATTAAACCTCCAGTAGCAGTGTTTCCTCCAATAACACTAATATTCGTATAACAATCTGTAATGGTAGGTCTGGAACCAGAAAGATAACCAATCAAACCACCAACATAATTAGGATCATTAGAAACAGAGATTGTTCCACCTTTTACATATACATTTTCAATTTTTCCATTCCAATTCTGAGTTTCAGCAATTAATCCACCAGCAGCCCAACAATTCCCAGAGTAATTAATATTTTCTATACCTAAATCCCTAATTATAGCATCACCATATACCATACCAAATAAACCAACATCTATTTGGTTATCAGTCTCATGAATTGTTATATTTGATATAACATGTCCATTACCATAAAAATTACCATAGAACCTCGCACCCCAATTATTAATGCCATCCGCATTGGCTTCAGTCTCAGGATTACAATTTCCTATAGCTTTAAAATCATAACCAGACATATCAATATCAGCATCTAAAATAAATGTAATATCTTTAGTATTTTTACCTTTATTTACTAATTCAGACAATTTCATCAAATCATCTGCAGTTTTTAGATAATAAGTATAACCTGTTACCAAATAGTCTATCGTAGAAACATACACCTTATTACCATCAGAACTATTTAAACCAGAAGGTAATACTCCTTCACCAATTGCACCATAACCAATTTCTGAGTTATAAACACAATTAGAATAAGATGTTCCTACATTATCAGAACTTCCAGTAAAAGAACCTATTATAGAATTGGAAGGAAGACCATTTATATGAAAATTTGTGAAACAATTATCTATACTAGAAGCAGAATGTCCATCCCAACCAATAAACCCTCCAGCATAGATCTCATATTCAGGATAACTAGCAGAAGTAACAGATCCTATCACATAAGAGTTTGTAATACTAGAACCACTTATAGTCCCAACAAACCCCCCAATAACATTACTACCCATATCATGAAATGATATATTATTTGCAAAACAATTATTTATACTAGTATTCCATGCATCTCCTATAAAACCACCTACAATTGCAGCATCGCCTGAAATATCTACATTTTGAGCATAGCAATTATTTATTGTAATTTTTGGATCTACTCCAAAAGCGCTACCTATCAAAGCTCCAACACATGGAGTTGAATTTTCAACACCATAATTAAGCACATATTTACTATCTTTTACATAAACATTATCAACAACTGCTCCAGAATAAAGATCACTAATTATAGTTCCAGAATAACCATTTGATGACGTATATGAATGTGTATTTATAGAAACATTTCGAAATCCAACATTTTTGATAGTTCCATAAACTTTACTAAATATTGAATTATACAGTGAACCATTTATAGTTACATTTTTTATTTCATGTCCTTGTCCATCAAAAACTCCTGAAAAATATGCTATACCATTAAATGAAGTAACCGATGACATGTCAATATCATTTTTTAGAACAAATGTTACCCCTTCAGTTTGAGAATCAGAGGTTGCAATCTGAGCAAGTTTTACTAAATCATCAGCAGAATCTATATAATAAATAGCATTTTTTGCAAAACTTGTTGTAGAAGATGTTATATCATATACAGGAGAAGAACCTGTAGATATTGGATCAATTTCACCAATAAAATTACCATTTGAAATTATTATGTTAGTATATACTGTATTACCTTTATATTGAGTATCTCCAATAAAACCATTTGGAACACCGCCTCCTGAAGGTTCATCAACTACTGTAGGGGTTACTATATAACCATTTGAACCAACAGTCCCTGGTGTTGCTGTAGTAACTGTATACTGTACTTTGGTGCCAGTATATTTATATACATCATTACCACTGCCACCAAATAGTTTTGATGCCAATGCGCCTGATAATGTCCAACGTTCATCAGATTCCACTGTAAATTTACCATCAGCACTCAAAGTAGCAGTTATGTTTTTTGATGCAAGTTTATCTATAATATCTTTAATAGTATTAGATGCAGTAAATGTTAAATCTTGAGTTGCACCGGTACTATCTTTTAAAGTTAATGTTTGAGATGAAGTACTACCATTAAATAACTCACTTACCTTTGTTGATAATGTAGCTGTAGTTAAAGATGGGCCTGAAGGATTGTTAGTAACTGGAGTTGGAACTGATCCACCAAAAATTGTATTCAAAAACTTAGCATTTCCTGATGGACTAAATGCTAAATCATTATGTGTACTTGTTACTTCTAATTTACTATTTACAAATGTTGCAGTTACACCATCTAGAGCATTCAGCTTATCAAGAACAGTACTTATTGTATCTGTATTAGAAAAACTTAAAGTCGTAGTACTTCCATTATTTGTTACATTAAAGCCTACATTTAAAAATAAACCTAAATCTGAAATTTTAGTATATGTTGTTGCATCTTTTGCTGGAGTACCAGGAAGATGTGGCATACTAACTCTTACTGTATATTGCTGTTCTGTATCTATTGGTGGAGAAGTCATAGCAAAAACTCCACCTGTACTTATAGAAAAACCTGCGCTAACATTAACAACTATTTCACCAGTTGAAGAGTCCCAAGTTGCACGTGCACCACTCTTATTATATAAATTTAAAACATCTTGAACAGTTGTTGAACTTGTAATATCTAAGTACGAAAATTCAAAACTATTCGCAACCAAACCAGTTGTTGAACCGGTATAAGAATTAGCTTTAACCCAAATACGTTTACCTACAGCCCAAGATGTAAGAGATGATATCTTAGTTGAAAGAGAAGGTATAGCACCTGAAATAGCCATAGTTTGGACTGTTGAACCAGTATATGTTGTTCCATATTTTACATTTGGATCAAATCCTGTTGCTGAACCATCAGCATTACCTGCAATCTTTTCTCCTAAAGTTCCGGATGCATCCCAATCAAAATTAGATTGATAAGTTATACGTCCACTAGAATCAATACTTGCATTTATACCTAATTCCGCAAGTTTATTGAATATAGTTCCAATAGTATCTGATGCTGAAAAAGATAAAGTTGTCTTTGAACCATCAGACTTAGTTACAACAAAAGAAGTACTATAATTATAGCCCAAATCTTTAACTGTAGTTGTTTTAGATGCATAAGTAGGATCTTCATATCCAGTTGTTTTTAATTGATAAACTGATTTTGTTTCAGTATGATCATTTAAAGTTCCATGATCAATAGAAATTTCAGGGGAACCAAGAGCTGAATTTAAGAATGTGAAGAAATCTCCAGATAATTCACCAGAACAACCATCATTCCATACTGTCTCAGTAACAGTAAGTTTTCCTGTAGATGAATCATAAGAAATATTTGAATACATATCATCCCAGCCAGTTAAAATGGCAAGAGTTGTACTTGAATCAATTGTATAAGTTTCGAATGATGGATCACTTGGAGGCATGTGTGTAATACCTGAGCCTATACCTTGATTAGGAAGACCTATTCCTCTTATAGTTCCAGAACTATGTCCTGAACCTACACCAACACTTACATTAACTTTTTTACCAATTACTCCTGAACCAAATATATCAACCAATTTTGCAGAACTACTTGCATAAGTGTTACCACCTGCAGAGATTTGTATAGGATCTTGAGTATAAGTTATATTTTGAGCAACATTTATTTGTTCACCTGTAAAACTATATTTACCATCAACTCCTGGTGTAGTTGTATCATAATCAACTTTATCCCCAACAATTGAGAAATTAAATCCATTTGATGCACCTTCAACTAAATCAGTATATTTTACTGACTTAGCAACGTAAGTATAGTACTCATCTTCTGTATTAACTTTTGTCAATCCTAAAACATCAGCTAATGTTCCAGTTATAGCTGCATCACTTTTTATTACTAATTTATCTCCTGATAAATATGCATCAAATGCCATATCATATGTTGGGTCATATGTTTTTAAATTTTCTATATAACTTATTACATCTGATAATTTTGTTGTATCAGAATCAAAAGTTTTTGTTGCATAAGTTCCTATTTTTAAAGTATAACTATCAGCTGGTAGTCTTGCATCATTGTTTAATGGATCATCTGAATTTGGTTTTAATAATTCTGATAATGTAGCATTTAAAGTAGCATCTGTTATGTTACCAAACAAGTCAACAAACTCATCTTCAGGGCCTATCAAACCAGATGAATTAATATCACTTGATGCAGTTCCGCCTTGGGTTATTGAGTTAGAAATACTTCCATTATGTGAAACGTCTTTTCCAGAATCTCCTGTACCTAAATCAACAGTTCCAATATAACTCAATGGTTTATATTCTACATAAGAAACACTATTACCAGTCATTGTTACATCGGTTACTATTGTTTCTGTTCTTATATCAAGAGCAGTTGGTAATGCTCCTGTTATATAACCACCTGTTATTGATATAATTCCATTGTTTATAGTTGCATATTTTTGTCCGGATGTACCATTTGCTGCATTCAAAGCATTATTTAAAGTAGCCAACCAATCTCCGATTGTACTATCACCACTTGAACCTGCAGATGAGGTTACTTTTATTAAACTTCCATCATTCGCATAAATTTCATATTCACGTAAATCAGCTGAAATACCTAAATCTGAAAATTTAGTATTTTCATTAGCTTCAACATCTTCACCTTTTGCATAAATTGGATTGTTACTTGATATTACTGTTTTGTAATCTGTTACGACAAAACCTAATGCATCAAATAATGTTCCACTTAATGTAACACCTTGAATATCAATAGTGTTATCGCTATTGATTATCATACTGCCACCAGCAGCTTCTATTACTGATTTTATATCTGACAATTTAGTATTTGAAGCATAATTTTTATTATTACCATTTATAGATAATGAATAACTGTTATTATCACCAATAATACTACCAATAGTTGAATCCCAAGTAATATCTCCACCTTCTTTTCCATACAAAGTAGATGAACTTGTTGAAGTTGTTGATGTTGTAACTTCTAAATTACCACTTGTAATTGTAGTTTTATTTGATGTTGCTTGTAAGCCCAATGCATCTACTAAAGTTCCTTCTAAATGAACACCATCTATTTCAAGATATCCTTCAGAATCAATTTTAGCAGTTCCTCCAGCAGCAATTATATCTGCAAATATATCATTTAAAGTTGTTGAGGCATCATAAACAATTTCTTGTCCACCATTAATTTGTAATGTCATATTAGTAGGTAATGCTCTTGTAGTAGTTTGAACAATTCCTAAACCACCTAAAGTAGTTCCTCCTGTTGCTACATTTGATGTTCCAGAAACCATTACTGGATTTACTGTAGAGAATTTTGTACCATTGTCAACTGAATCAAAACCCAATGCCCCAACTAATGTTCCGGACATTGTAACGCCATCAATAGTGATTGTATTATCATCATTAATTTTGAACACTCCACCAGCAGTTTCTATCTGATTCTTTAATGTTGCCAATGTTGTATCTTTTGTATAAGTTACAGTATTTCCATTATCAACTTTTAATGTGTAATCTATTGTTGTGCCTAAAATATCACCTATTTTAGAATCCAAAGTTATATCATTTTCAACAGTTTCTGACATATCACCACCAGATGAAGAAGAACCTGTTGTAATAGTCAAAGCTCCAGATGTAACACTTGAACCACTTGTTGTAGCATCTAAACCTAATAATGCAGGAAGAGTGCCGCCTAAAGTTACACCTTTTATCTCCAAGTTTCCATTTTTAAAACTTACTTCTGCTCCAGCATCTATAATATCGTTCAATATTGTATTCAAGCTGGTATCTTTTGAATAAGTTTTTGTTGTACCGCCATCTATTACTAATGTTTGAACACCTGTTGCTCCAAATTTTTCTAAGGTTGTATTTAATGTCGCAGCCTCAGTATAAGTAGTGGTTTGAGAAGACATTCCTAATGCATCTGCAACTGTTCCTTCAATATAGCCGTTATCGATTTTTATCTGATGATTTACACTATCAAACGAAGCATCTAAACCTAAATCTTTTAAATCTGCAATAAATTCATCTACTGTTTTATTAGAAAGTCCACTTATTTCTGCAGAAATTGCAGTTCCGTCAGATTTATAAGCGATAAATTTCATACTATCATCTATGCCTAAATCTGATAATAATGTATTTCCATCTGCATCAAATCTTGCTGTATGAGGAGAACTTGTTATTGTTGTTCCGCCCTTTGATGGATCCAATCCTAGTGCATCTAATAAAGTTCCAGAAATTTCATTTCCTTTTGTATCAACTGTAATTACACCAGTTTTATCAATATCAAAATCAACACCACCGGCGTTCATAATATTTTTAACATCACCTAATGTCATATCAGATGTGATATTATTTGCATTTCCGGCAACTACTAACTCTGTATCATTATTAATACCTAAATCACTTAACTTAGTAGTTAAATCTGCAACATGGTTTTGAGAATATGTTAACTTTCCACTCTCCATAACAATTCTATTTTGAGTTTCAGTTAGGTTTAACACATCTAAAATATTACTTCCACCTTCAACTTTATCTAAAGTTGCACCCTTGATTGTAATATTTCCAATACCATCGACCTTTGCATCTTCAGCACCAACTTCAGAAGACATTAAATAATCAAAAAAGTCCCCAACTGTGTTTAAATCTGCAACTTGACCTCCGACCTTTGATATCGAGTAATTATTTCCATTTTGACTGATAGTATGTTCTTCGCCTTCTATCATAACCTTACCCGCAGTAAGTTTTAATTTTGAAAACTCAGTATCACGAGTAACATATACTAAAGACCCAGAAACAGCACCGCCAATGGAATTGTCTTGCAATTTTAATGCTGACTTGATATTAGTTGCACCCTCATCTATCTCATTTAATCCTACACTAACGGTAAACGTACCCTTTTCTTCATCAAAGTTTGAAGAAACCCCAACCTCTTTAAATTTTGATATTAAATCACGGATAGTATTTTCTGTTGTAATACTAAAAGCTTGGGAATTAACAGTTATAGTACCATTTTTAGCACCTAACAATCCAAGTTTAGTATCTAATGTTGCAAAAACTTCTTCATATATAGTTCGGCCACTTGTTGCCCTAGTTGCAGTTGCTAAAGAATCAACCAATACATCATAAGATTGTCTTGAAGCCTCTGTTGTTGCAGTAGCAGTTGCAATATTGGTATTTGAAGAAATAGCCAGATTCTGTAAAAACAAATCCATTGAAGGAATTCCGAATTGAGAATCTGTTATTTTTGAAAGACAATTTTGAAAACTTGTGAAAAAAGTTTTAATTTCATTAACAACGCTCAAAAGCTTTTCTTGAGCTTCTTGTTGTTCTTGTAAAGTGGTAATAGTCTGTTGTTTTACTGAAACTAATGCATCAACCCAAGCTGATGTATCGATACCAGAAGCAGATATTCCACTAAAAGATATTGTTCCAGCCATATACTAAACACCTCCTTTCCAAGAGATGTCATAATATGACTCTAAATACACACAACACAATTGAGCATAATCTTCCGCCTTGAAAATTATACGATTTAATACATGGAAAATGTTTGTACCAACGGCCATCAAATAGCCTAAGATACTCATAACTGGGATACGCTCCGTTTTTAATATCATCCTGATAGTTGCAATCTATATATAACCATTATATCGTATTTGTGTAACTTTTACAATTGTAAATAAAGGATTTGAGGGGGAAATCGTTACAAAGTTTACATTATATAAAAAATTGCTTAACCCTTTACAGCACCTTCATTTTCGCCTGAGATAAAATATTTTTGCATTGCTAAGAAGAAAATTACAATTGGAATAGTCGCAAGTATTGAGCCTGCGGCGATAAAACGCCAATTTGAGCTAAATAAACCTTGTAAATTATTTATACCAACAGGCAATGTGTACATACAATCTTTTGTCAAAACAATACTTGGCCATAAAAATTCACCCCAAGAACCAATAAATGTAAATATTGCAAGTACCGCTAAAGATGGTTTTACTAAAGGCAAACATACTTTTACAAACATCTCAAAGACATTGCAACCATCTATTATTGCAGCTTCTTCTAAATCCCTAGGAACTTTCATGAATGCTTGACGCATTAAAAATATCCCAAATGCATTTACTGCAAAAGGTAGAATTAAACCTAAATA